>NZ_JASCPQ010000127.1:0-12870 GCF_029959305.1 Pseudomonas sp. PS01297 | reverse complement strand
AGGCACGAGGCTGCGATGCGGGCCGCAGGACCGCCGTCCAGGGTCGCTTCGCAACCCATCGCAGCCTCGTACCTCGTCAGCGGCTACAGGGGTTTCAAACTATTTCTTCAGGCACAAAAAAGGCTGCTTTGGTTAAAAGCAGCCTGTCTGAACGAGAGATAGACTCTCGAAAAGTTATTAAGTTCCCCATCAAAAACAATAACTTAGGTAATTGTGTACAACTCGTGCTACTGGTCGGATTCCGATTGTAACCAACCCTTTTGAGCCTCAGGATCGCCCCGTCATTCTTTTGAGGCTCACCCATGAAGCTCACCTCCATTCTCTTGTTGTCCCTTGGCCTGGTCAGTGGCGTAGCCTCGGCCGGTGGCACCACCGAAGCCGGTGTAGGCGGCGCATTGGGCGGGGTGCTGGGCGCCGTGGTTGGCCAACAACTGGGCGGTTCTACCGGTTCAGCCATTGGGGCTGGCGTAGGCGGCGCAGCAGGTAGCGCGGTGGGGGCCGACAAGCGCAGCCGTGGCGAAGCCGCGATTGGCGGCGCTTTGGGCGCAGCCGGCGGTAACGTGTTGGGCCGTGGAGTGGGCGGCAGCACGGGCGCTCTGGTCGGTTCTGCCGCAGGCGGCGGTGCTGGCGGCGCACTGGGCAATTACATGGGCAATAAAAGCGATGCCGATGATCGCCGCGCCCGTGACCGCGACGACCGCCGCTACTATCGTGACGACCACCGGGGCCGTGGCCATGCCTACGGTCATCACCAGAAAAGAAAGCACCGTCATCACTGATACCCCACAAACGGGAGGCCAAGGCCTCCCGATTTGTTTGGCTCACCGCGTACGCCGGCAAATTGTTTCAATGCATTACGCCCGTCTTTATTTGCCCGAATCATGCAGGCTGCATGATTGTACGTTTTACTCAAAAACCTATCTTGTTGATAAACAAAGAGTTATTCACAAAACCCGGCTTGGCATGGCCCCTGCAATTCCCTGAATGAAGGCTGCACCTCATTTCATTTCAGGAGCACAACAATAATGATCGGGACGACAGAGCACTATCCTCCTGCCCCGCAGGATTCCTCCAACCAGTCAGGCGTGTCCTGGGCCGCAATTTTTGCGGGTGCCGCTGCCGCGGCTTCACTTTCTTTGCTGCTGATTTTGCTGGGTGCCGGATTGGGTTTTTCGGCCGTTTCACCGTGGGCAGATGAAGGCGTTGGCGCCAAAGCGCTGGGCTTTACTGCGATTATCTGGCTGGCCGTGACGCAAATCATTGCATCAGGCATGGGCGGTTACTTGGCCGGTCGTCTGCGGGTCAAATGGTCCAGCATGCACGGCGATGAAGTGTACTTTCGCGACACCGCACACGGCTTTTTGTCGTGGGCAGTGGCCACGCTGGTGTCTGCGGTACTGATCGCCAGCTCCCTGAGCAGCGTGATCGGCAGCGGCGTTCAAGCAACCGCTAACGTGGCTTCCGGTGCGGCATCAGCTGTCACCAGTGCAGCCGGTGAGCACATGCGCAAAGGCGGCGGTGATAAAGGCCCGGAATATTTCATCGACAGCCTGTTTCGCAATGACCAGGGCACAGCCCTCAGCGAGCAAGATGTGCGCAGCGTCGTAAGCCGCATTCTGGTGCGCGGCCTGCACGACGGCGAACTGAACGCCGAGGACCGCAGTTACCTGGCGCAGATCGTTGCCCAGCGTACTAACCTGACTCAGCCAGAGGCCGAGCAACGGGTTGACCAGGTCTACGCCAAAGCCCATCAGGCCATTGAAGACGCCAAGGTCAAAGCCAAAGAAGCCGCTGACCTGGCTGCCAAAGCGGCTGCCTGGAGCACTCTGTGGGCCTTCATCACACTGCTGCTCGGCGCGTTCTTTGCCAGCCTGTGTGCAACCTTTGGTGGTCGCCGTCGTGATGCCGTGACCTACCTCACCCCCACTGATCGTTAATTCTGGAGAATAAAAATGCGCTCGATTCTGTTGTTTTTTCTCGGCATCCCAATCCCGATCATCATCCTGATTGCGCTGTTTGTTCACTGACAGCCTGAACAATGGCCTTCCTCGCGAAGGCCATTTTTTTGCTTTGATTTAAACCGGCAGGCACGTGGTGGATTTGATCTCAGACAGCGCAACGATTGAGTTCACCTCCTGGATACCCGGTACCATCGACAGCTTTTCGAAGAAGAAGCGCTCATAGGCTTCAATGTCGGCCGTGACGATACGCAGCAAAAAGTCCACCGCCCCCATCAGCACATAACACTCCAGCACCTCAGGAAACCCGCGAATGGCGTCGGTGAATTCGGTGAAGTTGGAGCGCCCGTGCGCGTTGAGTTTAATCTCGGCAAAAATCTGCGTGTTGAGGCCGATTTTCTTGCGGTCCAGCAAGGTCACTTGCCCGCGAATAATGCCCTCGTCTTTCATCCGCTGAATGCGCCGCCAGCACGGTGATTGTGACAACCCCACCTGTTCGGCGATCTGTGCGCTGGACAGCGAAGCGTCTTCTTGCAGCAGCGCGAGGATGCGCCGGTCGTAAGCGTCGAGTTCGCCTTGCATAAAAATACCTGTGGATAAGTTATTGGCGACATGAATAAGTCTTTCTTTCGCGTAATCGCTGCATCTTAGATAAAAAATACCGCGCCCGACGTGTAAATATTTCTCCAGCCTAATCAGGAGTCATCCCATGCCGCTGCTGGAAGCCGTCCACCCCTCAACCCGCCCCGATGTCTGGGCCAACAATGCTGCGCCGTGTGCGGTGCGGTTTTGTATTCAGGCAGAGGCCGAAGCGGATGTGTTGTGCCGGGTGCTCAACCTGTTCGCCTTGCAGCAACTCGTGCCGCGGCACGTTGAAGTGCTGCGCGATGACGACAGTTTCAGCATCAACATCGTCAGTGACGAGCAAAGCTGGCACCGCGCCCAGGTGATTGGCGAAAAATTGCGCAACTTGGTCAGCGTCTTCGACATGACGCTCGAACTCGACCAGCCTGCAAGGTCGGCATTGACCGGGTAATAGCTGGCAACCATTGCGCAAGCCTTCATCAGCTCCAGGTGGCTAGGCTTCAAACACGCAGACAAGGATCCGTCTGCGCAGTGATTGAAGTCGCCCCAGGAGCTGTCTATGCGCAATGCCCCGCCTCATGACCAATGGCTTACCCTCAAACAGCTGCTGCCCGTATTGCTCGCTCAAGGTCGCCTGAAGCAAAGCTGCGCCGAACACGCCTTGATCAGCAGCCGCGAGCCACTCAATGCCCCGTTGCATCCGCTGGTGTTTCTGGCCAATCAACAGCTTGCAGACCCCACCCGCCCCGGCAAACACCTGGACCTCGAAACCCTGACCGCGTGGCTCGCTGAAGAATTCGGCCAACCGTACCTGCGCCTCGACCCGCTCAAGATCGACGTGGCGACGGTCACCGGGCTCATGTCATTTGCCTTCGCCCAGCGCCATCAAATCCTCGCCGTGGCCGCCGATGAACACACCATCACCATTGCCAGCGCCCAGCCTTGGGTCAGCAGTTGGGAGGCCGACCTCAAACAGGTGCTCAAGCGCCCCATCCGGCGGGTGATTGCCAACCCTCAAGAGATCCAGCGCCTGAGTGTGGAGTTTTTCAACGTGGCCAAATCGGTGACGGGGGCGGTGCTGAATGATCAAAAAACCAGCAACCCGGCCAACCTTGAGCAACTGTTAACGCTGGGCAGCGCCAGCCAGGAGCCCGACGCCAACGACGCGCACATTGTGAATATCGTCGACTGGTTGTTTCAGTACGCCTTTGAGCAACGGGCCAGCGATATCCATATCGAACCGCGCCGCGAACAGGGTGGCGTGCGCTTTCGCATCGACGGCGTGCTGCACACCGTTTACCAATTCCCGCCGCACGTCACCATGGCCATTGTCAGCCGCCTCAAAAGTCTGGGCCGGATGAACGTTGCCGAAAAACGCAAACCCCAGGACGGTCGCCTCAAAACCAAAACCCCCGCCGGGGCTGAAGTCGAGCTGCGTCTCGCCACCTTGCCGACAGCTTTTGGCGAAAAAATGGTCATGCGTATTTTCGACCCGCAGGTCTTGCTCAAAAGCTTCGACCAACTGGGCTTTGACGGCGAAGACCTGCAGCGTTGGGAGCACATGATCCGCCAGCCCAACGGCATCATCCTGATCACCGGCCCCACCGGCTCAGGTAAAACCAGCACCCTGTATGCCACGCTCAAGCAACTGGCCACCCCGCAAATCAACCTGTGCACCCTCGAAGACCCGATCGAAATGATTGAACCCGCGTTCAACCAGATGCAGGTGCAAACCAATATCGACCTGACCTTCGCCAACGGCGTGCGCGCCCTGATGCGCCAGGACCCGGACATCATCATGCTCGGCGAAATACGCGACCTCGAAACCGCCGAAGTGGCCATTCAGGCAGCGCTGACCGGCCACTTGGTGCTGTCCACCCTGCACACCAACGATGCGCCCAGCGCCATCAGCCGCCTGCAAGAACTAGGCGTTGCGCCTTACTTGATCAAAGCCACACTGCTGGGCGTGATGGCCCAACGGCTGGTGCGTACCCTGTGCCCCGAGTGCAAGGCCGAGCAGCCCGTGCAGGCGCACGACTGGCAGCACTTCGCCCCCGGCTGGGGCCACCCGCCTCCCGCTCATACCTACAAGGCCAATGGCTGCATGGCGTGCCGGGACACGGGCTATTGCGGGCGCTCCGGGGTGTACGAAATCATGCTGATGAACGACCGCCTGAGCGCGCTGATCAACCCGCAAACTGACATCAACGCCCTGCGCCGCGACGCCTGCATTGAAGGAATGCGGCCACTAAGAATCGCGGCTGCACAAAAAGTGACCAGCGGCATGACCACGCTGGAAGAAGCCTTGCGTGTAACACCGGCGTGATGGACTTATCTTGACTAAAATTTAAACAGTTAAGCCGTTTACAAGCAGGTTACCCTGCGCTCGGGCTGAGTTTTTCTCGGTCGATCCATCACAGACAAGGAAGGGTTATGCAAGTAGGTTCAGTGGTTCTGTTGTTTGTCGTACTGGCTATCGCCGTGCTCTTCATGGGCTTCAAGGTTGTCCCACAGGGTTATCAGTGGACAGTGGAGCGTTTTGGCCGATACACCAACACCCTTAAACCCGGCCTGAACATCATCATCCCGGTGATGGACCGCATCGGACGCAAGATCAACGTGATGGAAAGCGTGCTGGATATTCCGCCGCAGGAGGTCATTACCGCCGACAACGCCACCGTTCAAATTGATGCCGTGTGTTTTTTCCAGGTGGTCAATACGGCTCAGGCAGCGTACGAGGTTAACAACCTTGAACACGCCATTCGCAACCTGCTGCAGACCAACATCCGCACAGTGCTTGGCTCGATGGAGCTAGACGCCATGCTCAGCCAGCGTGACGGAATCAACGAAAAGCTGTTGCGCACGGTCGATGAAGCAACTGCACCCTGGGGCATCAAAATCACCCGGATCGAGATTAAAGACATCAGCCCGCCCGCGGACCTGATGGCGGCGATGTCAGGCCAGATGAAAGCAGAGCGCATCAAGCGTGCACAGATCCTTGAGGCCGAAGGCCTGCGAGCCTCTGCGATCTTGACCGCCGAAGGTAAAAAACAGGCGCAGATCCTCGAAGCCGAAGGCGGTCGTCAGGCTGCGTTCCTGGAGTCCGAAGCCCGCGAACGTCAGGCCGAAGCAGAAGCCCGCGCTACACAAGTGGTTTCCGAAGCCATTGCCACCGGCAACGTTCAAGCGATCAATTACTTTGTGGCGCAAAAGTATATTGATGCACTGGGCAAGCTCGCCTCTGCTGACAACAGCAAAGTTATCCTCATGCCACTGGAAGCGAGCCAGGTGATTGGCGCTGTAGGCGGCATCGGCGAGATCGTCAAAGCCACTTTCGACAACAAAAAGGCCTGAGGTATGTGGGAGTTCATGCAAAACCTCAGCTATTGGGACTGGTTGGCACTGGGCACCGTCCTGCTGATTCTGGAAGTGTTCGGCGCAGGCGGTTATCTGCTGTGGGTGGGCATTGCCGGGATTATTGTCGGTGTGGTGACCTTCCTGATACCCGCATTGTCTTGGGCGTTGCAACTCCCACTGTTTGGCATACTGGCGATCCTGACGGCGGTGTTCTGGTGGAAACGCCAGCGCAACACCGTCACCAGCAGCGATCAACCTGAACTCAACAGTCGCGGCCACGAATTGATCGGCCGCACATTTGTTGTTCAACAAGCCATTGTGGAAGGTCGGGGCAAAATCAAGGTCGGTGACAGCGTGTGGATGGCGGTCGGGCCGGATGCTGAGGCAGGCACGCCGGTGCGCGTTACGGGTCAGCATGGAACCGTGTTAAGCGTTGAAATTGTGACGTGAGGTAACGGAACTCCCTGTCGATTACTACAATCAAACAGGTAGCTAACCTCCTTGGAGTACCTCTCATGCGCCTCAAATATGCTGTCGCCGCTGCTGCACTGTTGTCCCTTCCTGTTTCAGCCATGGCCGACGGCTTTTGGCGTGACGTCTTGTCTTCAGGGGCGACGACCGGTTCGACGTACCTGACCTTCAAAAAAGACCGCAAAGTGATTGCCGCTCAAGATGACGCGGGCAGCTTTGTGGCCAGCAACGGCGAAATCCGTGGGCCTTATCTGGAGTCGGCGATGCAGCAAGTGCGCTCTGACAACCCGAACTTGAAGGTCAGCGACATGGACCTGGCGAACGCGATTCTGGTCAAGAACGCTACGTCTGAGTAACCCAGATGTGTAGTCGCTGCCACAGGCTGCGATAAGCTCCGCAGGAGCTTCACCCTTGGGGCTGCTGCGCAGCCCATCGCAGCCTGCGGCAGCGGCTACAAGTCTTCGCCTCGTACTTTTTCATTCAGCCTCTGTACAGAATTTTCACCGGCTGTGAACAACGCGCTGGGTATGCTTTACTCACCCAAATTCACATCGGACGTCTAGCCTCTATGAGTTCCCTGCCTTTCCTGCCGTTTTCCAAACCCACCATTGATGAAGCCACTATTGCTGCCGTCGGCGACGTGTTGCGCTCGGGCTGGATCACCAGCGGGCCAAAGGTTCAGGCGTTCGAGGCGCAGTTGTCCGAGTACTTTGGCGGGCGCCCGGTGCGCACGTTCAACTCCGGCACCTGCACCATGGAAATCGCCCTGCGTATCGCTGGTATCGGTGCGGGCGACGAGGTGATCACCACGCCTATTTCGTGGGTAGCCACCGCTAACGTGATCATCGAAGTCGGCGCCACCCCGGTGTTTGCAGACATCGACCCGGTGACCCGCAACATCGATCTGGCCAAGGTTGAAGCGGCCATCACGCCACGCACCAAAGCCATTATTCCGGTGTACCTATCGGGCTTGCCTGTCGACATGGATGCCCTCTATGCACTGGCGAAAAAACACAACCTGCGCGTTGTTGAAGACGCCGCTCAAGCCCTGGGTTCGAGCTGGCAAGGGCAGCGCATTGGCGCTCGCGGGGATTTCGTGTCGTTCAGCTTCCAGGCCAACAAGAACATCACCTCGTCCGAGGGCGGTTGTCTGGTCCTGAACAACGAAGAAGAAGCCCGTCTGGCCGAGAAGTACCGCCTGCAAGGCGTGACCCGCACCGGTTTCGACGGCCTGGATGTGGACGTGCTGGGTGGCAAGTTCAACATGACCGACATCGCTGCGGCGATCGGCCTGGGTCAATTTGCCCACATCGAAGCCATCACGGCGCATCGCCGTGAGCTGGCCAAGCATTACTTCGACTGCTTCGGCGCGGATTTTGAAGCCGAGTATGGCGCGCAACTTCCGGTGGCTGACTTCACCAACACCAACTGGCACTTGTTCCAACTGGTCTTGCCCGAGCGCAAAGACGGCCAGCCGGCACGTGCGACCTTTATGAAAGAAATGCAGGCATTGGGCGTCGGCATCGGTTACCACTACCCGCCGATTCACTTGCTGAGCTTGTACCGTGAGCGCGGGTTCAAGGAAGGGATGTTGCCGGTGGCCGAACGTGTAGGACGTTTAATCGTGTCCCTGCCGATGTTTACCGCCATGACCAAGGCTGATGTCGAGCGTTCAGTAGCGGCGGTTAAAGCCGTACTCAAAGACGCTTAACAGCCCATATCTGTAGGAGCGAGCTTGCCTCGCGATCTTTTGATCTTTTAAAAGATCGCGAGGCGAGCTCGCTCCTACAGGGGTTTGGTTTACTCGCCGATAGCAGCTTTGTAGCCGGCGGCGTCCAGCAGTTTTTCCAGCTCGGCGGTGTTGGCTGGCTTGAGCTTGAAGATCCAGTTGGCGTACGAATCGTCGTTCAGCCTTTCAGGTGCATCCGCCAGACCGTCATTGACGGCAATCACTTCGCCCGACACCGGCGAGTAAATGTCCGAGGCGGCTTTTACCGACTCAACCACGCCCGCTGTATCGCCTGCCGCGAACACTGTGCCCACTTCCGGCAGCTCAACAAACACCACATCCCCCAGCGCTTCTTGAGCGTGATCGCTGATACCGACGGTGATCGAGCCATCAGCTTCCAGACGTGCCCACTCGTGACTTTCAGCAAAGCGCAGGTCCGCAGGGATATTGCTCATATTCAGTGTCCTCAAGAAGAAATGTCAGCGGCTCACACGGTAGGTGAGCCTGCCAGTAAACGTTAGATCAAGGCTTTGCCAAGACGAACAAAAGTCGGTTTAACCACGCGAACCGGGTACCACTTGCCACGAATTTCTACCTCGGCACGGTCGGCCGTTGCCATCGGAACTCGCGCCAAGGCAATCGATTTGCTTAGCGTAGGAGAGAAGCTACCACTGGTGATCTCTCCTTCGCCAACATCTGCGATGCGAACGACCTGATGTGCACGTAGGACACCGCGCTCTTCCAGCACCAAACCCACCAGTTTGAGCCGTGAACCGCTGGCTTTTTCTGCCTCCAGCGCTTCGCGCCCGATGAAGTTACGCGAGGCGGGCTCCCAGGCGACAGTCCACGCCATATTGGCTGAAAGGGGCGAGACAGACAGGTGAATATCCTGCCCATACAAGTTCATGCCGGCCTCAAGACGCAAGGTATCGCGCGCGCCCAAGCCTATCGGAGAAATGCCGGCGCCGACCAGATCGTTAAAGAACGCGGGCGCTTGATCGGCCGGGAGCACAATTTCCAGGCCGTCTTCACCGGTATAGCCGGTGCGGGCGATAAACCAGTCGCCGCTGACCTGCCCTTCAAAGGGCTTGAGCTGTTGAATAAGCTGGCTACGAGACTGGCTCACCAGCTCGGCCACTTTGTGCCGGGCCTGTGGGCCTTGAATGGCCAGCAGCGCCAACTCGGGGCGCTCATGCAGCTGCACGGCGTAGCCACCCAGGTGGCTGTTCATCCAGGCCAGGTCCTGATCGCGGGTGGCGGCGTTAACGATAAGCCGATACCCCGTCGGCATCAGGTAGACGATCATGTCGTCCACCACCCCACCGTTTTCGTTGAGCATGGCGCTATACAGTGCGCGGCCGGGTGTGTTCAGACGTTCGACATCGTTTGCCAACAAATGCTGTAGCCATTCCTTGGCCTGATCCCCGGTGACGTCAATCACGGTCATATGCGAGACATCAAAAACCCCACAGTCGCGGCGCACCTCATGGTGTTCCTCAACTTGCGAGCCGTAATGCAAGGGCATATCCCAACCGCCAAAATCGACCATTTTCGCGCCGAGGGCGAGATGCAGGTCATACAGAGGCGTACGCTGTCCCATGGGTCTCTCCTTCCGGGCTTGGCGAAGGTGCGGACAGGCTTGTAGAACGTTTGAGGCTGTTGAAACAGGCCTTTGCGCGTTTAACAAACGACCTGGCCTGACAGACAGACCGCACCGAATGCCGCGCATTGTAGCCGTATGCAGGAGGACTGGCACCTAACCGTTGCGATGGGCCGAGCGGCGAATCAGGCCGATCACCGGTAGCAAACCCACCAGCACCAAGGTCAATGCTGGCAGGGACGCCCGCGCCCACTCGCCCTCACTGGTCATCTCAAAGATCCGTACCGCCAGCGTGTCCCAGCCAAATGGACGCATCAGCAAGGTGGCCGGCATCTCTTTGAGTACATCGACAAACACCAGCAACGCAGCGCTCAGAGTGCCCGGCAGGAGTAACGGCAGATACACTTTGAAAAACAGTCGCGGGCCACTCACACCCAGGCTACGGGCCACCTCGGGCAAAGACGGTCGAATCCGCGCCAGGCTGTTTTCCAGCGGGCCATAGGCTACCGCGATAAAGCGCACCAGATACGCCAGCAGCAACGCCGACAAGCTGCCCAGCAACAGCGGCTTGCCCGCCCCGCCCAACCAGCCGGACACCGGCACCACCAGCTCGCGGTCCAGGTAGCTGAAGGCCAACATGATCGACACCGCCAACACCGAGCCCGGCAAGGCATACCCGAGGTTCGCCAGGCTGACCCCGGCGCGAATCGTCGGGGTCGGCGCCTGACGCCGGGCAAACGCCAGCACCAGCGCCACGCAGACGGTAATCAGCGCGGCCATGCTGCCCAGATACAAGGTGTGCAGGATCAGCCCGGTGTAGCGCTCATCCAGATCAAAACGCCCGCGCTGCCAGAACCACACCACCAATTGCAGCAGCGGGATGACGAAGGCGCAGGCAAACACCAGCAGGCACCAGCCGCTGGCCAGCCAGGCCTTGAGGCCGCGCAAGTGATACAAGGCCTTGACCCGTGGCCGCTCGTTGCTGGCCCGGCTTGCACCCCGCGCCCGGCGTTCACCGTAGAGCACGACCATCACTACCAGCAGCAACAGGCTGGCCAGTTGGGCGGCGGTCGACAGGCTGAAAAAGCCGTACCAGGTTTTGTAAATCGCGGTGGTAAAGGTGTCGAAGTTGAACACCGACACGGCGCCAAAATCGGCCAGGGTTTCCATCAGCGCCAACGCCACACCGGCACCAATGGCCGGGCGCGCCATGGGCAAAGCGACCCGCCAAAACGCCTGCCACGGGCTTTGCCCCAGAATGCGGGCGGCTTCCATCAGGCCTTTGCCCTGGGCCAAAAAGGCGGTGCGCGCCAGCAGGTACACGTAGGGGTAGAACACCAGAATCAGCACGATGATCACGCCGCCGGTGGAGCGTACCCGAGGCAGCCGCAGGCCCATGCCAAACCATTCTCGTAACAGGGTTTGCACCGGCCCGGCGAAGTCCAGCAGGCCGACAAAGACAAACGCCAGCACATAAGCCGGAATCGCAAACGGCAGCATCAACGCCCAGTCCAGCCAGCGCCTGCCGGGGAACTCGCAGAGGCTGGTCAGCCACGCCAGGCTGACCCCGAGCAAGGTCACCCCAATGCCTACGCCGACAATCAGCGTCAGCGTGTTGCCCAGCAGGCGCGGCATCTGCGTGTCCCACAAATGGCTCCAGATCTGGCCGTCAATGTTTTGCCAGGACAGCAGCAAAACGCTCAGCGGCAGCAACACCAGAGCGGCAATCGTAAAGACCAGCGGATACCAGCGACGTTGGGCGGGATGGGCCACGAAAAAATCTCGGAAGGGTGTATGCAATGTTACAAAAACCATGTAGCCGCTGCCGCAGGCTGCGATGGGGTGCGCAGCGGCCCCGCTCTTTCAAGAACGAAGGTCCTGCGGCCCTTATCGCAGCCTGCGGCAGCGGCTACAAAAGCAATGCTTCGGGCTTTTTATCAATTCCAGCCAGCGCGGTCCATCATGCGGATCGCTTCAGCCTGGCGCTTGCCCGCGACTTCAACGGGCAGTTCGTCAGCCTTGAACTTGCCCCAGCTGGCCACTTCGGCCGAGGGCTCAACGCTCGGGTTGGCCGGGAATTCCTGGTTGGTGTCGGCAAAAATCGTTTGGGCTTCAGGGGTGGTCATCCACTCCACCAGCGCTTTGGCAGCTTCTGGATGAGGCGCGTACTTGGTCAGGCCAATACCCGACAGGTTGACGTGAACTCCGCGGTCGGCCTGGTTCGGCCAGAACAGTTTTACCGCCAGGTCAGGCTTTTGCTTGTGCAGGCGACCGTAGTAGTAGGTGTTGACGATGCCGACGTCGCATTGCCCGGCGTTGATCGCTTCCAGCACCGCGATGTCATCGGAGAACACGTCGGTGGACAGGTTGTTAACCCAGCCTTTGAGGATCTCTTCGGTTTTTTGCGGGCCATTCACTTCGATCATGGTCGCGGTCAGTGACTGGTTGTAGACCTTCTTCGCGGTGCGCAGGCACAGGCGCCCTTCCCACTTTTTGTCTGCCAGCGCTTCGTAGGTCGATAGCTCGTCTGGCTTGACCCGGTCAGAGGCGTAGGCGATGGTCCGTGCGCGCAGGCTCAAGCCCGTCCACTCGTGGCTTGAGGAGCGGTATTGAGGCGGGATGTTTTTATCGATGATCTCGGACTTGATCGGCTGCAAGATGCCCATTTGCTCGGCTTGCCAGAGGTTACCGGCGTCTACGGTGAGCAACAGGTCAGCCGTGGCGTTTTGGCCTTCAGCCTTGATGCGCTGCATGAGCGGCGCTTCCTTGTCGGTAATGAATTTGACCTTGACCCCGGTTTTCGCGGTGTAGGCGTCAAATACCGGCTTGATCAGCTCGTCGATGCGCGAGGAATAAACCACCACTTCATCGGCAGCAAAAACGCTGCTCCCGAACACGGTAAGGGCCAGGGCAGTCAGTAGACGCTTGGGTGCCAGCATGGAGGGCGGTCTCTCTAATGCGAATCGGGCGTAAATGGTAGTGAATCACATTTGCCAGCTCAACCGAACTCGCCCCCGAGGCGTTACCAGATGTTGCAGACAACCAAAATCCCCTTGTAGGAGCGAGCTTGCTCGCGATCTTTTGGTCTTTAAAAGATCGCGAGCAAGCTCGCTCCTACAGGATCCGCGTTCGATTAGATGTATTGCTACAAAGCCTTGGCCAGCGGCGGC
>NZ_JASCPQ010000126.1:0-12932 GCF_029959305.1 Pseudomonas sp. PS01297 | reverse complement strand
AGCTTGCCTCGCGATCTTTTGATCTTTAAAAAACAAAAGATCGCGAGGCAAGCTCGCTCCTACACGTTTGGTCAAGCAGAACTAATACATGCTTCGCTACAAACTCAGGCAGCACAATTTGTCTCAATCCGTATAATCCCCCACAACCAGAATGTACGAAAAAACTACATTCGTTGTAGTTAACTACCTACTCCCCCGCACAGACCTGCTGAGCCGGGTCATCAAGACAGGTGCCTTACATGGATTTCAACCCTATCGACATTATCCTGCACCTCGATGTGTACCTGGACATGCTGGTAAGAAACTACGGTGTATGGATTTACGCCATCCTGTTTCTGGTGATCTTTTGTGAAACCGGGCTGGTGGTCATGCCATTTTTGCCGGGTGATTCGTTGCTGTTTATCGCCGGCGCCGTTGCCGCGGGCGGTGGCATGGACCCGGTATTGCTGGGCGCACTGTTAATGCTGGCGGCGATTCTGGGTGACAGTACCAACTACGTCATCGGACGAACGGCCGGGGAGCGCTTATTCAGCAACCCCGACTCGAAGATCTTCCGTCGCGACTACCTGCAAAAAACCCACGACTTCTATGAGCGTCATGGCGGCAAAACCGTGACCATGGCGCGCTTCCTGCCGATCTTCCGCACCTTCGCGCCGTTTGTGGCCGGTGTAGCACGCATGTTCTACCCGCGCTTCTTCATGTTCAGCGTGTTCGGCACCATCCTGTGGGTCGGCGGCCTGGTCACCCTGGGCTACTTCTTCGGTAACGTACCGTTCATCAAAACCAACCTGTCGCTGCTGGTGGTGGGCATCATCGTGCTGTCGCTGGTGCCGATGATTATCGGTGTAGTTCGCAGCCGTTTCGGACGCAGCCCTTCCAAAGCCTGATCGGAGAACGGCAATGTGGTCGCTGAGTGAATGGAGACGCCAGCGGATTCTGGCGCAGCACCCGGTGGCGGAGGACGTCTGGCATGACGTGCGCCAACACCTGAGTATTCTTGACGGGCTGGACGACGCGCAGGACAAATGGCTGCGCGAAAGCAGCGTGTTGTTCCTCAAGCAAAAACACCTGACGCCCATGCCCGGCGTCGAGCTGACCGAAGAAGGCGAGCTGCGGCTCGCCGCCCAGGCGCAACTGCCGTTGCTCAACCTGGGCGACCTGGACTGGTATCAGGGCTTTCATGAAATCGTCCTGTACCCTGATGACTTCGTCAGCCCTCAGCGTCACCGCGATTCCAGTGGCGTAGAACACGTGTGGGAAGGCCATCACAGCGGTGAAGCCTGGCAGCACGGCGCGGTAATTTTGGCCTGGCCGGGCGTACTGGCCAGTGGTCACTGGGAAGGTTACAACCTGGTCATTCACGAGCTGGCGCACAAGCTGGACATGCTCAACGGCGCCGCCAACGGCATGCCGCCGCTGCACAGCAACATGCAAGTGACTGACTGGACCAAGGACATGCAGCAAGCCTTCGACCACCTCAACCACTATCTGGACCACCACAACCCGGACCACGCGCCCATCGACCCGTACGCCGCTGAAAACCCGGCCGAGTTTTTTGCCGTCACCAGCGAGTACTTCTTTAGCGCGCCCGACCTGCTGCACCATGTCTATCCGCTGGTGTATAAGCAGCTCAGCCTGTTTTACCGGCAGGACACCCTGGCCCGGTTACGCAGGCTACAGAGTGAACACCCTGATTACCGTGCACATCACTGATACCGCCAGACGTGACGTGGTTGCAGGAATACGCCTATAATCGCCGCCACTTTTTGGCCACATCGGCCAAGTAAACTGGCCTACACACGGGGGCACCGCCCAATGAGCTACAGCAAGATTCCGGCTGGCAAAGACCTGCCGAATGACATCTACGTCGCCATCGAGATTCCGGCTAACCACGCGCCGATCAAATATGAAATCGACAAAGACAGCGATTGCCTGTTCGTTGACCGCTTCATGGCGACCCCGATGTTCTACCCAGCCAACTACGGCTTCATCCCGAACACCCTGGCTGACGACGGTGATCCCCTCGACGTGCTGGTTGTGACCCCTTACCCGGTTGCTCCAGGTTCGGTTATCCGCGCGCGTCCAGTCGGCATTCTGCACATGACTGACGACGGCGGCGGCGATGCCAAAGTAGTAGCTGTGCCTCACGACAAGCTGTCCCAGCTGTACGTTGACGTGAAAGAGTACACCGACCTGCCACCGCTGCTGATCCAGCAGATCCAGCACTTCTTCGAGAACTACAAAGACCTCGAAAAAGGCAAGTGGGTAAAAATCGAAGGTTGGGGCGACGCAGAAGCTGCCCGCGCCGAGATCACCAAATCGGTTGCTGCCTACAAAGGCTAAGTGCACACCGGCAGGCGTTTTCAGCCCGCCCGACGCACTCAAAAAACCCCGGCTCGCCGGGGTTTTTTATTGCCGTCTAAACACCCGCAACACAGCCCGTTCATCGGTTTTGCGCGATAACCGGCATACCGTAAGAAATCTCCTTTTAGCCAAGGGAAATGTCTCTTTTTCACCGTTTTTTTTGAACGTTTAGTTTATTTAAACGGTGCTGTCTTCTCCGTAAACTCCGCATTCATGAATACATCCGGTGATCGCCTCAGAACCCTCCTGCGGGAGTGTCATTTATCCGCTTCGGACTTCGCCGCCAATCGCCGCGTTACGCCGCAGCACGTCAACAACTGGTTCAAGCGTGGTATACCCATGGCCCGACTGGACGAAATCGCCGAACTGTTGTGCGTTAACAGCCGTTGGCTGCGCACGGGTGAAGGCACCAAACATCCGGGAGCCCCCAGTATTAGTCCTACGGCACGCAACACCGCGCCCAAACAACCCGTCAGCCCTCACCCCTACACCGTCTCAACCACCCCCCATGACATCGACGTCCCGTTCTACAGCGAAGTGTTAAATGCCAGCGGCTCAAGCCAAACCCATGTGGCCCAGATCATGGACTGTCAAATCCGCCTGAGCGCGGCCATCCTGCAGGCCATGGACGTCGGCCACGATCAGGCCATCTGCGCGCCCATGCTCGGCAACAGCATGGCGCCACGTATAGAAGACGGCTCCACCCTGGCCATAGACAGCAGCCTGACCCACATCGTGGACGGTGAAATCTACGCCATTGAGCATGACGGCATGCTGCGCATCAAATACGTCTACCGCCAGCCCAGCAATGGTTTACGCCTACGCAGCCACAACCACGAAGAGTTCCCGGACGAACTCTACGGTGCGGCGCAGATACAAGAACAACGCATACGGATATTGGGCTGGGTATTCTGGTGGTCCACCCTCAATAAACGCCGCCCGCCAGTCCCGTGCAAACTGGCGGAATAGAGCCTTGGCGCGCGAACCAGCGAAGCCACAAGAGGAATTTGTGCTGGGAAATGCAACCGATTCCCAGTATGCTTCGCTCCACTCGCGCAACCCCTTGCTCAGGCAGGCCGGATTGCAGGGGCCGCCGCAAAAAGCGGCCATGCCCCACACCAGCCCAACGCGCTGGTCGCCCCGATTTGAAGGCGAGTACGGTTTGCCAAAAACAAACCAAACCCGCCCCCGAGAAGCCGGCCACAAGCCGGCTTTTTAATGCCTGAAATAAAAATCTGCTACGGCCCAAACTGTAGGAGCGAGCTTGCCTCGCGATCTTTTGACTTGGCTTTTCGCCCCTCCCCGAAACCTGCCTGACTCTCACTAATTCCTTGCACTCGGCACGCCAGCATTTATTCAGGCGCCCACAACGGGCTGCTCGCCATCAACGCGGTTGTCCAGTCGAGCAATGCCCGCACCCTCGCCGACAAGTCGCGGGTCTGCGGGTAGACCAAGGAGATGGGCAGGCTCTCCATTGGCCAATCCGCCAGGACCTCAATCAGCGTGCCCCGTTGCAGATGCGCATCCGCTTCGGCACGAGGCAAAAACGCAACGCCCAGCCCTGCCACCGTGGCGGCCGTCGCCGTGCCGCCGCTGTTGAAATAGAGGGTCGGCAATTGGTCAAGGGTAAAGCTCTCTTCTCCTCGAGTGAGCGTCGGCAAATGCCGCCGGTTGGTCGCCGGGAATTTAAACCCCAGGTGCTTGTGTGCCGGCAGGTCAAAGGGCGTATCAAGCGCAGGCGCTCCAGCCAGATAGGAAGGCGCGGCACAGAAGCAGTAACGCATCAACCCTACCGGGCGGCAGATCAGGTTCTGGTCCGAGATCTGACCGACCCGAATGGCACAATCCACCCCTTCCTCCACCAAATCCACAATGCGCTCATCGCAACTGATCTCCAGGTGTATCTGTGGGAATTGTTGGGTGAAATCGGGCAATGAAGGGGCAATCAATAACGTGCCCACCGGTGAAGGCATTTCAATTTTCACATGCCCACGGATCGCGTTACGGCTAGGCGAAAGGGAGGCTTCCAGTTCGTTGACATCCTCCAGGATGGCACGAGCGCGCCGATAGTAAGCGGCCCCTTCGGTTGTCGCAGACACCTTGCGTGTCGTGCGATGCAGCAGCTTCATGCCCAACAGTTGCTCAAGTGCCTGCACCTGACCGGAAACCGTGGTTTTGGCTAAATTCAACGACTCCGCTGCTCGACTGAAACTGCCGACTTCAACGATTCGGCAGAACGCTCGCATTGCTTCCAACCGGTCAAATGCCATTGTACGAATTTCCGTAAAAACAAAACGTCGGGACCCAGTTTATCCAAGGAACGTTTTTTTCTATAGTCCGCCCATGCCTCGAAACAACATCTTCTGTCTCCAGGCAAACTGTGATCAATCACGTCATTCATGACCCACAAGCATCAACGTTAAGAAAACATTATCGAATTAAATAACTTATAAGATTTATTGAAATCTTAGAGCCATTTAACTCTATCGCCCCAGCGCGCCAGCCCTTATTAACTTATTAGCACTTCAACTTGATCTAATTGAGCGCCTTCGTGCGCGCACAACTTGAGAAAAACCATGAAAACCTCTTTTAAACTGATGGCGTTATTCATTCTGGCCCTGCCTGTTTTTGCCCATGCGTCTGACGGCGCCGAAGCACTTCAGCGTTTTAACGAAAGAAATAAAGCGATGTTTGAACAGCAAGCCAAAGACATTGAAAAACGTAAACAGGCCGAACTACAGAAGGCTGAGCTAGAGAAAAAAACAATGCCCGACGCCCTCCGTGCCGAAGATCAGCAAACCCAACAATGAACACGCGTTCAGCCCATTAATGCCCCTTGATAAGGATGATCCTGTGCGCGTTCGATTAGTCGCCGTTACCGGAATGATCACCACTGCCTTACTGATCAGTGGTTGTTACAAAAAGCCCGACCAGGCCGCTGCGGGTCAACCCCCCGCTGTCGAGGTGGCCAGTGTCACCCAGCAAACCATCAAGACCTGGGACAGCTTCAATGGTCGGGTGAGTGCCACAGACACCGTGGTGATACTCCCTCGCGTCGGGGGGTACATCACCCGGGTGGCTTACCGTGAAGGCAGTGAAGTGAAAAAGGGTGACTTGCTCTTCGTGATCGATCAGCGCCCTTATCGCACCGCACTGGACAGCGCACGGGCACAGTTGGAACGGGCCCGCGCCGCCCTTGCACTGGCAAGCCAGCAGGACCTTCGTGCGCAGCAACTGCTCAAAAGCAACGCTGTGTCCAAAGAAGAGGCAGAGCAAAAACGCGCAACCCGCGATCAAAGCCTGGCCGATGTCCACACTGCCGAATCTGCAGTGGAGGCGGCCACGCTGAACCTGGCCTTCACCGAGGTTCGCTCACCCATTGACGGGCGCACCAGTCGCGCGCAATTGACCCTGGGCAACCTCGCCGTCGCCGACCAGTCCGCCCTGACCTCCGTGGTCTCGCAGAACCCGGTCTATGTCTACTTTGACCCGGATGAACACAGTTTTCTGAACTACCAGAAGACCCTGAAACAATCCCAAGACACATCCGTGCGCATCGGTTTGGCAAACGATGAAGGCCACCCTTACACCGGCGAACTCACCTTCCTGGATAACCAGGTCAATGCAACAACCGGCACTGTTCGGGCGCGCGCCACGGTGAATAACAGCGACCGTGTATTTACCCCCGGTTTATTTGCAAAAGTTCAACTGTCGGTGGGCGAGCCGACACCGGCGCTGTTAATACCCGAACGGGCAATATTGACCGACCAAAACAAAAAGTACGTCTATGTGCTGAGCAACGACAACAAAGCCATCAAGCGTTATGTCGAAACAGGCCAACTGATCGACCAGCAACGCGTGATTACTTCAGGGCTGGAAAACGATAACACCCTGATTGTCTCCGGCCTGCAAAACATCCATGCCACTGATACACCGGTCACTCCCCAATCACACTCCCCGGGTAACAACACACTTCATGTGCCCAGCCTCGTAATAAACGATCACTAATCGCCAAAGGCTCCTGTTATGGACTTTTCCAAGTTTTTTATCGACAGACCCATCTTCGCGATGGTGCTGTCGATCATTATTTTCGCCGCTGGCCTGGTCGCAATTCCGCTGCTGCCGGTCGGCGAATACCCGGAAGTAGTGCCTGCCACCGTGGTAGTGAAAGCCACGTATCCGGGCGCCAACCCCAAAGAAATCGCCGATTCGGTCGCCGTCCCGCTGGAAGAGGCGATCACCGGTGTAGAAGACATGATCTACATGAAGTCGGTTGCCAGTTCCAACGGCACCCTGCAAGTGGTGGTCACCTTCAACGCCAAGGTCGACCCTGACACGGCTGCCGTGCGCGTGCAGAACCGGGTCAGCCAGGCCCTTTCGCGCCTGCCCGAGTCGGTTCGACAGTACGGCATTACCACCCAGAAGCAATCGCCGACGCCCTTGATGTTCGTCGACATGTATTCGAGCAACGACCAGTTCGATGCCCTGTACCTGCGTAACTACCTGCGCCTGCATGTCAAAGATGAGCTGTCACGCATCTCCGGCATTGGTGACGTCATTCTGTACGGCGCAGGCGACTACGCGATGCGCGTCTGGCTCGACCCGGACAAACTCGCAGCACGCGGGATTACCGCTCAAGACGCAATCGCAGCGATTCGCCAACAGAACGTCCAGGTGTCGGCAGGCCAGTTGGGGGCAGAGCCTTCGCCGCAAAATAACGAATTTCTCATTTCGATCAACGTTCAAGGGCGATTGAAAACCGAACAGGAATTTGGCGACATCATCCTCAAGACCGGCAGCGACGGGCAGGTCACCCGCCTGTCAAATGTGGCCCGTGTGCAACTGGACTCCAACGACTACACGCTGCGGGTATTTCGAGGCAAAAACCCGGAAGTCGCCATCGGCTTTTTCCTCACCCCCGGCGCCAATGCCATCGAGGTTGCAAACGCGGTCTACGCCAAGCTGGACAGCCTGTCCAAGGACTTCCCGGAGGGCGTGAGTTACGTCAGCGTCTGGGACCCGACCGTGTTTGTGCGTGAGTCCATCAACTCCGTGCAACACACCCTGCTCGAAGCGATGGTGCTCATCGTCCTGGTCGTGGTGCTGTTCTTGCAAACCTGGCGCGCCTCGATCATTCCGCTGATTGCCGTCCCGGTGTCCATCGTCGGGACCTTCGCCTTTCTGTATTTGCTGGGGTACTCGATCAATACCCTGACCCTGTTCGGCCTGGTCCTGGCCATCGGTATCGTGGTGGACGATGCCATCGTCGTGGTGGAAAACGTTGAACGCAATATCGAGCTGGGCTTCAGCCCGCTGGAGGCAGCCCACCAGGCCATGCGTGAAGTTTCGGGGCCTATTCTGGCCATCGGGCTGGTCTTGTGCGCCGTCTTCATTCCGATGGCCTTCATGAGTGGTGTCACCGGCCAGTTCTACAAACAGTTCGCAGTAACCATCGCCATCTCGACGGTCATCTCGACCATCAACTCGCTGACCTTGTCGCCCGCGCTGGCAGCCAAGCTGCTGCGTCATCACCACTCACCGCCTGACAGGCTGACGCGCTGGATGAACAGCGCGTTGGGCTGGTTGCTGCGTCCGTTCAACCGGTTCTTCAATCGCAGCTCGGAGCGCTATGAAAGTGGCATCGCGCGGCTGTTGCCACGCCGTGGTGTAGTTTTTGTGATGTATGCCTTGTTGCTGGGCGCAACCGGAATGCTGTTCAACACGATCCCCAGCGGCTTTATCCCCAACCAGGACAAGCTTTACCTCTTTGCAGGCGCAACGCTGCCGCCCGGTGCTTCACTGGCGCGCTCCGAGGCGGTCGCACGTGAAATGTCAGCCATTGCCTTGACCGTCGAAGGCGTGGACTTCGCCAACTCCTATGTCGGCTTGAACGCCTTGCAAAGCACCACAACGCCTAACCTTGTGACCTCCTA
Organism: Pseudomonas sp. PS01297; assembly: GCF_029959305.1. Taxonomy (NCBI): domain Bacteria; kingdom Pseudomonadati; phylum Pseudomonadota; class Gammaproteobacteria; order Pseudomonadales; family Pseudomonadaceae; genus Pseudomonas; species Pseudomonas sp. PS01297. The sequence continues at coordinate 4,635 of NZ_JASCPQ010000126.1, read as the reverse complement.
CATCTTGCTCAAGCCGTTTTCGCAACGCTCACGCAGCGCCGAGCAAATCAATGCCGAGCTCAACGTCAAGTTTGCCGCCATCAAGGACGGTTCCGCCTATGCACTGCTGCCCCCGCCGATTCAGGGCTTGGGGAATGGCTCAGGCTACTCATTGTTTTTGACCGATCGCGGCGGGCTCGGGTATGCCGCGTTGCAAAAAGCGCTGGAGGCATTCCAGGCCGAAGTGGCTAGCACCCCGGGCATGACGTTCCCGGTCAGTTCTTACCAGTCCGACATACCGCAACTGGAAGTAAAGCTGGATCGAACCAAAGCCCAGGCCCAAGGCGTCGACCCCACAGCGATCTTCGACACCTTGCAGACCTATCTGGGCTCCGTCTATGTGAATGACTTCAACATGCTGGGCCGCGTGTACCGGGTTATTGCTCAGGCAGATACCGGCTTCAGGCAGAGCGCTGCAGACATCGGCAATTTGCGCGTGCGCAACGTGCACGGTGAGATGGTGCCAATCAGCTCGATGGTGGACATCGTGTCGACCTTCGGCCCGGATCCGGTCATGCGTTACAACGGCTACCCGGCCGCCGACCTGATTGGCGATGCCGACCCGCGCGTGTTGTCGTCAGGGGAAGTCATCAAAAAACTGGAAGAGATCGCTGCCCGAACGTTACCGCGCGGTATCGAACTGGAGTGGACCGACCTGACTTACCAGCAGGTCACCCAAAGCAACACCGCCATCATCGTGTTCCCGATTGCCGTGATTCTCGCGTTCTTGGTGCTGGCAGCTCTTTACGAGAGCTGGACATTGCCTCTGGCCGTGATTCTTATCGTACCGGTGTGCATGTTTGCAGCTCTGACCGGGGTATGGCTGGCGGGCGGCGACAACAATGTGTTCGTGCAAGTAGGCCTGGTGGTGCTGATGGGGCTGGCGTGCAAAAACGCCATCCTGATCGTGGAGTTCGCGCGTGAACTGGAGATGCAAGGCCGCAGCACCCTGGAGGCAGCACTGGAGTCCTGCCGTCTGCGCCTGCGTCCGATCGTCATGACCTCAGTGGCCTTTATTGCCGGGGCCGTCCCGCTGCTGATCGGAGCCGGGGCCGGTAGTGAAGTGCGGCATGCCACCGGCGTAACCGTGTTCTTCGGCATGCTCGGGGTGACGATCTTCGGGCTGTTCCTGACACCGGTGTTCTACGTGGTCCTGAGAAAACTGGGCGCCCGTGTCCCAGCCCATCCCTCGCACCTGTCACCCCATGCAGCGGAGGCCCTGCACCATGATTAAGCTAAAAAACTGGCCCCTGCCCGTCCTGTTGGCCCTCTTGCAAGGTTGCACCGTCGGGCCTGACTTTCATCGGCCGCAGACACCCGACCTGCCTGCGACCTTTACCCGGACACAGGATCAAGAGACCGGACAAGCGCAGGCAAACGCGGCCAGCGCTGCGTTCTGGGAACGTTTTGAAGACCCTCAGCTCACCGCGCTGATAGAGACCACTCTGGCCGCCAACCATGACCTGCAAACAGCGCTGGCCAACTACGATGCGGCGAATGCGCTACTGCGCCTCGCCCGGTTCGACCAGATCCCGACCGTCACGATGTCCGGACAAGCGGGTCACCAGAGAGCCAGCACCGACGAAGCCAACGGTGCGCCCCGCAGCAATGATGTGTATGCCAACAAGGCTTCGCTGAGCTGGGAGCTGGACCTCGTGGGCCGGGTACGGCGCTCGGTAGAGTCCAGCAGGTCCGCCGCACAGGCCAAAGCCAGCGACCTGTACGCCATGCAGGTCGCCGTGGTCAGCCAGGTCGCGTCTACCTACATCGACCTGCGTGCTGCACAGAAGATGCTCAGGCTTTCGCAAGCGAATGCCGACAGCCAGAAGCAAACACTGGAGATCGTCCAGGGGCGGTTGCAAACCGGGCGCGGGTCGACTTACGACCTGTCCCGGGCACAGGCCCAGCTTGAGATATCACTGTCACGCCTGCCGCCCCTTCAGGCGCGAGTGGCCGTGGACCGGCACCGCCTGGCCGTACTCGCCGGCTTGCCGCCCACCGCGCTGGATGCACGACTGCAAGCCGATGCCGCGCTGCCGACGGCGCCGCAGGTCATCGAGCCCGGCACGCCTGCGCAAGTCATCCGGCGGCGCCCGGATGTCGCCTCAGCCGAGCAGCAGTTGCATGCCGCCACCGCACGCGTGGGCGTCACCACGGCCGACCTGTTTCCAGGGGTCAGCCTGGGTGCGGCCATCGGGACGTTTGCGTTCAATGGCGGCGGGCTTTACTCGGCAGGTGCCGAGTCGAACCTGGCGCTATTGGGCATTGACTGGTCCTTTCTGGACGTAGGCCGAGTCAAAAGCCGCATCGCCGCCTCCGACGCCGAAGCCGCGGCCCGCTTGGCGATATATCAACAAACGGTGCTCAAAGCGCTGGAAGACGTCGAGAACTCACTGGTTCGCTTCAGCCGCAGCCAGGCTGAAAATGCCCGGCTGACGAGTGCGGCCAACGAGTTGAACACCGCGTCCAGCATTGCCAGCGCCCGCTACCAGGCTGGCGCCATTGAGCTCTTCGAACTGCTCGATGTGCAGCGAGCGCTGTACACCGCGCAGATCTCCCAAGCCGACAGTCAGGCCCGCAGCACCACCAGCGCAGTGGACCTGTATGCCTCCCTGGCCGGAGGCTGGCCAGAACATGCGCCTGCTCCGCCCGCCCCCATAAAGTGACCGATACGCCTGACGCCGGGTTTACCCGGCGTCGGGCGAAGTCATGACTCTAATAGGGCAGAGCCCATAACGGATCATCAGCCATCAAGGCCGCCACCCAATCTGTGAACACCCGGACCCTGGCCGACAAGTGCCGCGTGTAGGGGTAAACAATGGACATCGGCATGCTCGGCATTGTCCAGTCCGCCAGCACCTCTACCAGCGCACCACTGCTGAAGTGGGCCACGGCTTCTGCCGTGGGGATAAAGGCGACCCCAAGCCCCGCGACCGCCGCAGCGGCGGTGGCAGTGCCATTGTTGAAGTACATGGTCGGCGGGAGATCCAGCACATAGCGTTCCTCACCCCGCTGCAGGGTTGGCACAAAACGCCTGTCAGTGGCCGGAAACTTGAACCCCAGATGCTGATGCCCGGCCAGGTCGGCGGGCACCTTGAGGGGCGGCGCTTTTGCCAGGTACGCCGGGGAGGCGCACAAGCAAAAATGCATTTGCCCTACGGGTCGGCAGACCTGATCCGGGTCCGACACCGTACCGCCGCGAATGGCGCAATCCACGCCCTCCTGCACCAGATCCGTCACCCGTTCGCTGCAGCCGATATCAAGGTGGATATCCGGGAACCTGGCCGCGAAATCAGGCAGCGCCGGCACAATCAGCAGGATGCCAACCGGGGAAGGCATTTCGACTCGAACCCGACCGCGAACAATGTTGCGGCTTTTGGAAACAGACGCTTCCAGCTCGTCTACCTCGTCAATCAGCGCTCGGGCCCGGCTGTAATAAGCCGTGCCTTCGGTGGTGGGCGAAACCTTGCGGGTCGTGCGGTGCAACAGCTTGATGCCAAGCAATTGCTCCAGTGCCTGCACCTGCCCCGAAATAGTGGTTTTAGCCAGCCCCAAAGACTCGGCAGCCCCGCTGAAACTCCCCACTTCGACAATGCGGCAGAACGCACGCATTGCCTCTAAACGGTCGAGCGCCATTGTACGAATTCCCGTAAGAACAAAACGATTTCGGCTAGTTTATCCGGGCTTTTGGAGTTCCTACAATTTGCCCATGCCACGGCAAGTGGCGACATCTCACGGACCACAGCCCTGCATCTGCACGTGGATCCGCGCTGATATAAATTTCGCGCCTTAAGTACCCTTGGAGAACCGCCATGAAACTGGGGTTTGTCATGACATTGACGGCCGTAGCCCTGTTATCCGGGTGCTCGATTCCTGCTGCACCGTCAGCCGTTTCATCATTGAGTGGCCTTTATGACCCACCTGAAAGCGCCAACACCGGGGCCACGGTCGAAACAGGCCAACAGCTGACTCTCGGCATCCTTTACAGCCAGAACACCCAGATCAATCGGGCCTACCTTGAGCATTACCAGGCCAACGCAGGCACGGGATTTGGCCAAAGCCTGCTGGTTCCGGCGATTCGTGATGCGTACATCGCCTCGTCCAACCCTGACCTTGCTGTCGATTGGGTAAAAAGCGCCCTGCAACGCCGATTTGGCACTGTCACCGTCTATCCGGACGTCGAAGCCCTGAAGGCTGCCAAACCTGACGTGATCGTGGTGATTGACACGCGTAGCCAGCTAATCACGCCGCGCAGTTCTGATATTGAATCGACGGCAACGGCTTACTTCTATGACAAGCACTTGAACTACCTCGCCATGGCAACCGGTCATGATGCGACATCCCTGACGCCCGTGTGGGCGGGCAATAAACGCAGTGAAGACATTGTTCACGACATCACCCAGCAACAGAACGTCCAAATCAATGCACTGCACGACTTTGACCGGTCTTTAAATGAAGTGCTGAGCCGGTAGGCAAACACCCCGCCGCAGTTAAACCTGTAGTCGCTGCCGAAGAATGAGGCTGCGAGGGGTTCACCCTGTAGGAGCGAGCTTGCCTCGCGATCTTTTAAAAGATCAAAAGATCGCGAGGCAAGCT
>NZ_JASCPQ010000125.1:0-12946 GCF_029959305.1 Pseudomonas sp. PS01297 | reverse complement strand
GGCTGCGATCTCTTGAAAGATCAAAAGATCGCAGCCTGCGGCAGCTCCTACAGGGATCGGGTTTTTAGCTCTAGAAATCCCGTTTGTAGAAAATATCCAGCGAGCTGGCCAGGCCGCTGGCCACTTCGACGTATACCCGCTTGCTCAGTTTGTAACGCAAGGCAATGGTGCTGGCCGGCTCAAACACGCCATAACCGTAACGCACGCTCAGGCGCTCGTTGATCTTGCCACTGGCCACCAAAGCGGTGTTGTCGCCGCTGCCCTCGGTATCCAGCTCGAAATCCTTGAGACCAAGATGGTTGGCCAAACTGGTGGTCACCCCCGAGCTGCCCATCAAGCCCAACCCCAACGCCGCTTGCGCGAGCATGTTGTCGTCTTCACCGGTACCGGTCAGTGGACGCCCCAGAATCAGGTAAGACAACGCCTGTTCCTGGCTCATGGCCGGCTCGGAGAAGATCTGCGTGGTCGGCTGTTCGGCGCTGCCGGTGAGGCGAATCCCGGCAATCACGTCATCAGTCTGGCGCACCGCTTCGATGTCCAGGTAAGGCTGAGAAATCGGCCCGGCAAACAACAGGCGAGCCCGGCGGATCGTCAGCTTCTGACCATAGGCCCGGTAGCGGCCATTGATCAGGCGCAGTTCGCCGCGGGTGTCCAGGTCGTTGCCGATATGAAACTGCCCCGCCAGATCGGCGTTCAACCCAAAACCGGAGAACGTCAGCAACTCCTGACCCACCACCACGTTGATGTCCATGTCGACCACCATCGGTGGCGACGCGGACTCATCGCCGGTGTCTTGCCCGACGATCACCGTGTCATCCGACACCTTGACCGTTGAAGGCGGCAACTCGCGCACGGTGATTTCACCTTTGGGGATATTCACCGTGCCCGCGATCAACAAGGTGTTGTCCGGCTTGAGGGAGATTCTCAGGTCCGGGGCAACGTCCAGTTTGGCGTAGGGTTCGACGGTGACCGGCAAGTGGTTGCCCTTGAGCAAGACATTCACGGCCATCGTCTGGCCCCAGGCAACATTCCCGGTAATCGTGCCCTGCCCTTGCTTGCCGCTGGTCCAGCCACCATCCAACTGCATGGCTTCACCCATGATGTGGGCTTTGAGCTGCAAGTTCTCGAAGCTGGTCGGCAGCTCGGGGCCGGAGATCTCGCCGCCCGTGAGCGACACATCACCGGTGATGTACGGCGCGACCAGCGCCCCCGAAATCGACCCGGAGCCGTTCAACTGGCCGGTGAGTTTTTCAACCATCGGGGCGAACGGCCGCACCACAGAGACGTCCAGGCCGGTCAGGCGGAAATCGCCGGTGATCGGCTTGTTTTTAGGCAGCGGGTTGATCCGCGCCGACAACATCACCTGCCCGAGTTTTCCGCCATCAAAGTCGAACTTTGCATCGACCCGGTTAGGGTTGAGGTTGCTGGTCAACTTGAACGCCTGATACGGAAAATCAACCCATTGACCTTTGTCCTTGATGCGCAAAGTGCCGCCGCTGGCATCCACCACCACCTGGCCTTTAGGCCCGCTGGCGGGCAAATCGAGTATCAGGTCGGCATTCAGTTGGCCTTGCCACTGGAAGTCTTTGGGGAACCATTCGGCGAGACTGTCGAGCGGGAACTGCTTGAGGTGCATGCGCAGCTTGGGATCAGGCATCAAACGCTGTTCTTCACCGCACAAGCTGGCCGGGCCAGAGGTCAGGCACAGCGCACCGAGATTGATCCGGCCATCAGCCAAACGCTCAAGCCGCGCCGGGTTTTGCAGGGTCCATTGCTGCGGGCCGTACTTGATGTCACCGCTGAGCAGGCGCCCACGCCAGTTGTCCTTGTCGAGGCCGCCGTCCAGTCCCAGAGCGAGTTGCAACATCGGCCCCTGCAAAGCCAATTGCAGTTGTTGGCGCTTGATGTCACCGCTGCCCGTGGCCGTCAACACACCAAACGGCGTATCACCGGCCTGGATCCCGCTGCCTTTAAGGTCGAAGCGCCCGCGCTGGGATTTATCCAGGCTGGCATCCAGCGTGAGGCTTTGCAGATGGTTATCGGCAAAGGCCACTTGCTGACCTTGCAAAGTGACTTTGCCTTGCGGCGCCTGAAGCGTACCCGCCACGTCTACCCGGCCCTTAATCTGGCCACGCAATTCTGGCCACAGTTGGGCCAGACGCGGCAGGTTCAAATCAAGTTGCGCCTTGATTTGCTGCTGCAAGCTGGCGGTACCATTAATGCGGTTATCACCCAGGCGAATGTCCAGAGCGCTGACTGTCCAGGCGTCGCCCTCACCCGTGGCTTTGGCCTGAAGCATCGCAGGCTGGCCACGCAGGCGCCCTTTGAGGTCGAGGTTGGCGTCCAGTTTAAGCTGCTCGTTTTTGAACTCGCCGGTGCTGCGCAGCGGGCCCGCCAGGGTGCCCGGCAGTTCAGCCACCCAATACGCCGGGTTGATCGCGCTCAAGTCCAGCGCCGTATCCCACGCTACGCCATCGGCAAACTGCACATTGACGTGGCCCCGGGCTTTGCCCTGCCCCGCCACCAGCTCCAACTGCGGCATGAAGATTTTTTCGAGGTCACCACTGAACGGGCTGCTGACGCTGAAGGCGCCCGCCGGCCCGGTCAGGTCGGCCTTGAGGTTGCCCAGGTACTTGCCGTCGGTATAAGAAACATCGCCATTGAGCGTGCGCAAATCCACGTCTGGCTTGGCAATGACCGGGTAAAGGTTGTGCCAGGGGAAATCCAGCCAGTCGACCTTGGCCTCGGCACTCAGGCCTGAATGCCAATCCACCTGACCCGACAGTTTCAAATGTTGCTTGTCGTTGGCGGTCAGGTCGAGGGTGCTGACTTGTGCGCCCTTGGCGTCAACCCGGCCCTTGAGCAAGAGGTTCACCGGGGCTTGCTCGGCAGGCAAACTGGCGCTGCCTTCAAGTTCATAACCGCCTGTGAGGTCGCCTTTGGCCGACAATGCCAACTGATTCAGCTGCAAGGTGTCGGGCAGTTCGCTGCTGGGTTTGAACTGGGCCGAGGTGATGGTGACTTGCGCGGGCAGGTTTTCGGCCAGCGGCTCCAGTGCGCCGCTCAAGTGAGCGTCCAGGTAGCCTGTACTGTCAGCGACCAGATTGATCGAGCTGCGCACATGGCCGTCAACTTTCAGTGCCAGGGCCCACGGCTTATTGTCTTGCTGCGGCAGATTGACCGTACCCTGCAAGGTCACCGGCCAGTCACCCACAGGTTGCAACAGGCCCGACAGCTCGACGTTGAGGTCTTCACGCTCGATGCGCGCCGAGTCGATCTGCAGCCCTTGGGCTGTCCACTTGGCGGCAATCTGTACGCCTTTAAGTTGTTCAACACCGTCAAACACGATGCTGCCCACTTTCACCACCCCGACTTCTATCGCCACTGGCAACTTCAAATCAGGCAACTCAATCGGCCCGCTGCTGCTGTCTTTTTCACTCGGGGCAAATTGCAGGTTGACCTTGTCGGCCTGCAACTGATCGATGCACAAGGTCATGCGCATCAGGCACGAAGGCGACCAGGCGAAAATCGGCCGGCTCACTTCGACACGATCAGCCCCTTGCTCCCACACCAATTGATCGGCGCTCCATTGCGCGCCCAGGCGGCCAGCAAAGTTGTCAATGTGCAAGCCGGGCACTTGCGCCAGCGCCCAGCGGCTACCTGCTTGCGTGCCCAAAATGGCAGCGACGCTGACAACTACCAGCAGCACTAACGCCAATAGCACCAGCCCCGCTATTTTCAAACCACGAATCACAGTTCTGGCCCCATCGAGAAGTGCAAACGAACGCCGCCATCGTCATCCAGCGCATGGGCCAGATCGAGACGGATGGGGCCTACCGGCGAGATCCAGCGGATGCCCACCCCGACCCCGGTTTTCAAGCTTGGAAAGTCGAGGGTCTTGAAGGCGTTACCTTTGTCGACAAACGCCGCCCAGCGCCATTTTTCGGCAAATTGATACTGGTACTCGACACTCCCGGCCAACAAGTAGCGCCCGCCGATACGGTCACCGTCGGAGTTCTTGGGTGACAGACTCTGGTAGTCATAACCGCGCACGCTCTGGTCACCACCGGCGAAGAAGCGCAATGACGGCGGGATAGATTTGTAACCATTGGTGGCGCTGCCGCCAAACTCGATACGGCCCAGAAAACGGTGCTTGTCCCACAACGTTTTCAGCGCCTTGAACTGGATATCGCCGTGCAGCAGGTTGGTGTCTGACATCAACCCTTGCTTGGCCACTTGGGTGCTCAGGTTGACGCTGTAACCGTGGCTGGGGTCAATCCGGTTATCGCTGCGCAATACCGCGTAGGACAGGCCCGGCATCAACAAGGTGCTCAGGCCCGAGTCATCACCCAAGCGATATTCTTCGTGCTGCCATCTCAGCGAAACAATCCGCGTCCAGCCGTTATCCAGTTTGCTGTGCCACTCAGGGCCGACCGTGAGCAATTTACTCAAGGTGTCGGTGTTGGCGATTTCTTCGTACTGATAACCGGCGGCAAAACGCAGTTTGTCAGTCAATGGTGGATCAAGCGGGATGTCGTACCAGGCCCCGATATTTTGCTTGGGCTGGGAAATTTCAGACTCAAAACCGTAGCTGTCGCCCCGAGGGTTGTCCCAGTGACGGGTCCAGCTGGCTTTACCTCGCGGGCCGGTGTCGGTTGAGTAGCCAAGGCCCAGGGTCATGGTGCGTGGTTTGCGGGTATCGAGGTCAACATCCACCGGGATCACTTGCCCCACCGCCGTACTCGGCGCGGCATCAACGCGCACAGTTTCAAAGTAACCGCTCGATTGCAGGTTCTGGTTTAACTCGGCGACCAGCTCAGAGTCATAAGGGGTGTTGGGCTTGAAGGGCACCAGACGGTCGAGCAAGGTCTGGTCAAACGGTGCGTCACCGGCAAAAGTAACTTTGCCCAGCAGGAAACGCGGGCCGCTTTCGTACACAAGGTTGATATCGGCATACCCGCCTTTGGGGTCGACCAGCAGTTCGTGTTTGAGGAACTTGCCGTTAAAAAAACCGTAGCGCAGCGCGCGGTTGAGGATCATGCGCTTGGCGTCTTCGTAGTTGCCTTGATTGAGCACGGCGCCAGGCTTGAGGTCATCACTGACCGGAATTTCAAAGGCTTTGAGCGAGGCCGCAGGGCCTTCAACGCGCACCGTCACGCTGCGCAGGTGCACGGGCTCGCCGGGGTCGATGTGCAACACCAGGCGCGGCGGGTCGCCCTCTGGCACATCGGCTTCGATCTTGGGTTGGTAATAGCCCAAGGCCTGTAACGCTTTAAGGGCCTGCTCCTCGGCACCCCGCTTGAAACGCAATAAAGCCGCCTCGTCGCGATCGCCAAGGCTGCCTATATAACCTTCCACGTTGGCCTTAAGGGCATCGTTTGCCGGTTTGACCTTCACCACCAGCTCGCTTTGGGCATACGCCGCAAAGCTGCTGATCAGCAGGACAACACCACTGGTAAATCTTCCTGGAAACTTCATAGGCGCGGATGCTATCACGGGCTGAGGGGGTCATAGAGCGCGCCAATGGGCAAAAAGTTGCCCTTAAGCCGTTGCTGCTTGTAACACCTGTGGGTTGGCGTGGAAGAAAACATGCTCAACGATGGGCCCCAAGGGCACTTCACCAATTTCGACATAACCATGACGCTTATAAAACTCCTGGTAACGCGGGTTGCTGCTGTCGAGGACGACACCTTCTGAATGTTCGTCCACGGCGCACCAGTTATGTACCGCTTCCAGCAACTGTTCGCCATAAGAAAAGTCTTGAAAATCAGGATGAATGGCCAACAACGGCAACATATGCACCGCATCACCCGGCACGCAGGCCAAAACCGCTTGATGGTATTCAAGGTAGCGTCGCGTACCGCGCAAGCCCGCCGTCAGCACCATGCGCAGTTGCCACGCCCAACTCTCAGTAATGCCCAGGCGCCGTTGCGGCGGAGCAATCAGGGCAACACCGATCAGGCGGTCATCCACCAGCAACCCCAACGCGGGCAATTGCTGGAAAAAATGTTGTTTGACCAGCGCCCGAACCGTGGCCCGCACCCGTTGCGCGTAGCCCTTGCGATGGGCCTCAAACACATAACGGAAGGTCGGGTCATGCATATACGCCTCATACAGCAAAGCCCGGGTTTCTTTGGAGTAACCGCTGTCGAGCTGGCGGATCTGGCAAGTGGCATTCAACGTTTGCGTCATGACGGTCAATCTCCCTGGCGTCGCTTGGGTTGCGGCACTTCTCGAGAGTACGAGCTCGCAAGGGCCGCAACAGTTCCATCTGCTTGAATGCTTCCTACGTTAGCAGTCCATTTGCCCCACTGCACGCTGGCCGCTAACATCGCAGTTTTCCTCAGGACTGCCCGCCCATGAAAATCGTTTCTTTCAACATCAATGGCCTGCGCGCTCGGCCGCATCAGCTGGCAGCGCTGATCGAAAAACACCAGCCGGACGTGATTGGCCTCCAAGAAACCAAAGTCAGCGACGAGCAATTCCCCTTCGCCGATATCGAAGCGCTGGGCTACCACGTGCACTTTCACGGGCAAAAGGGCCATTACGGCGTTGCGCTGTTGTCACGTAAGCCCCCGCTGGAACTGCACAAGGGCTTTGCCAGCGACGAAGAAGACGCGCAACGACGCTTTATCTGGGGCACCTACGCTGACGACAATGGCCAGCCGGTGACCATCATGAACGGCTATTTCCCGCAGGGCGAAAGCCGCGACCACCCGACAAAATTCCCGGCCAAGCAGCGTTTCTACAGCGACCTGCAACAGTTGCTGGAAGGCCAGTTCAGCAACGAACAGCCGCTGGTGGTGATGGGTGACGTCAACATCTCCCCGCAAGACTGCGACATCGGCATTGGCCCGGACAACGCCAAGCGCTGGCTGAAAACCGGCAAGTGCAGCTTTCTGCCGGAAGAACGCGAGTGGTTTGAGCGCCTCAAAAACTGGGGCCTGGTGGACAGCTTCCGCTACCTGCACCCCGAGGTGGCGGATCGCTTCAGTTGGTTCGACTACCGCAGCCGCGGGTTTGAAGACGAGCCTAAACGTGGCCTGCGCATTGACGTGATTCTGGCCTCTCAGGCGCTGGTGCCACGCATCAAGGCCGCCGGCGTCGATTACGACCTGCGCGCCATGGAAAAACCGTCTGACCATGCACCGATCTGGCTCGAACTGAACTGATCTAAATTTGTAGGAGCGAGCTTGCCTCGCGATCTTTTATAGGTTCAAAAGATCGCGAGGCAAGAAGGTGGGCGTAACTGTATTGAAACGTTTCTGACTTAAATTGCTGGCAACTCTATGGCTCCAGGAAGGTGCCCGCTGATGTTGCGCTTAAAGTCACTGATCCTGCTGTGTGTAATCACCCCTCTGGCCTTTGCCCGGCCTGCGGCGGATTTGCACATTCAGGGTTCTAACACCATAGGGGCCAATCTCGGCCCGGCATTGGTGACGGCCATGTTGATAGAGCAAGGTTTTCACGATGTTCACAGCATCCCGGTTATCCCCCCTAACGAATACAGCATCGTCGCCACCAAAACCTTGGGCCAGCAGGTCCGTGTCGATGTGTCGGCACACGGCTCCGGCACCGGTTTTAGTGCGCTCAAGGCCGGGCAAGCCGACATGGTGGCCTCGTCTCGGCCGATCAAAGACCGCGAGCTGGTCGAACTGGAAGCCCTCGGCGATCTGAAAAGCCCCGAAGCCGAGCAAGTCATCGCCATCGATGGCCTGGCAATTATTGTGCACCCGCATAACCCGCTGAAAAAACTCAACACCGAGCAACTGGCCAAAGTGTTCAACGGCGACATCACCACGTGGGAAGCGCTGGGCGGCGTGGGCGGTTCGATTAATTTGTATGCCCGGGATGACCAGTCCGGCACCTGGGATACCTTTAAAGAGTTGGTCCTGAGCCGCGCCGGTCGGCCGCTGAGCAGCACGGCCCAGCGTTTCGAGTCCAGCGAAGCGCTGTCCGATGCAGTGAGCAAAGACCCCCACGCCATTGGTTTTATCGGCCTGCCCTACGTGCGCGAAGCGAAATCCCTGGCCATTGTGGATGGCGCGTCGCAGCCCATGCTGCCGCTCAACAGCCTGATCGCCAGTGAAGATTACCCCCTTTCACGCCGCCTGTTTTTTTACCTGCCGCCCACCAGTCAAAACTCGCTGGCCAAGGCGCTGGTGGCGTTTACCCAGAGCGCCCAAGGCCAGGCCATCGTCGCGCAAAACGGTTTTATTGCCCAAACCGTGCAGGCCAGCCACGTGCAGCCCGGTGCGCACATGCCCGAGGAATACCTGGAACTGACCCGTGAGGCCCAGCGCCTGTCGGTCAATTTCCGCTTTGAAGAAGGCAGCGCCACCCTCGACAACAAGGCGCGTCAGGATCTGCTGCGCGTCGTCGACTATTTAAAAACCCACGACAAACTCAACAAACAGGTGACCCTGGTGGGGTTTGGGGATGCCAAGGATGACCCGGAACGCGCACAACTGTTGTCAAAGCTCAGGGCCATGACGGTGCGCCGCGAACTGGTCAAAAGTGGCGTAGTGTTGCGTGAGATTCGCGGCTGCGGTGCGCAAATGCCGGTGGCGGCCAACACCGAAGATGAAGGCCGCCTGAAGAATCGCCGGGTTGAAGTGTGGGTGTATTAACCCGGCGATTGTGCGTACTTGTCCAACTCGAATTTGCCAACCGCCGCCCGGTGCACTTCATCCGGGCCGTCCGCCAAACGTAAGGTACGCTGCATGGCGTACATATAAGCCAGCGGAAAATCCTGCGAGACCCCTGCCCCGCCATGAATCTGAATCGCCCGGTCGATCACCTTCAACGCAACGTTGGGGGCAACTACCTTGATTTGCGCGATCTCGCTTTTCGCGACCTTGTTACCCACGGTGTCCATCATGTACGCCGCTTTCAAGGTGAGCAGGCGCGCCATGTCGATTTCCATTCGCGAGTCAGCGATTTTGTCGACGTTACCGCCCAGACGCGCCAGCGGTTTACCAAACGCCGTGCGTTGCAGCGAGCGCTGACACATCAGTTCCAGCGCACGCTCGGCCATGCCGATTGAGCGCATGCAGTGGTGGATGCGGCCCGGACCAAGGCGGCCCTGAGCAATTTCAAAACCCCGGCCTTCGCCCAGCAGGACGTTTTCGTACGGTACACGCACATTCTCGAACAGCACCTCGGCGTGACCGTGGGGCGCATCGTCGTAACCGAACACCGGCAACGGGCGAACAATTTTCACGCCGGGTGTATCGACCGGGACCAGGATCATCGAGTGCTGTTGATGGCGGGCATTCTCAGGGTTGCTGAGGCCCATGAAGATCATGATTTTGCAGCGCGGATCGCAGGCCCCGGACGTCCACCATTTACGGCCATTGATCACCCATTCATCGCCGTCACGCACGGCACGGGCATCCATGTTGGTGGCATCGGACGAGGCCACATCCGGCTCGGTCATGGCGAACGCCGAGCGAATCTCGGCACGCAATAGCGGCTCCAGCCACTGCTGTTTTTGCTGTGCATTGGCGTAACGTACCAGCACCTCCATATTGCCGGTGTCCGGTGCAGAGCAGTTGAACGGCTCCGAGCCGAGCATCGACCGGCCCATGATCTCGGCCAAGGGCGCGTATTCCAGATTGGTCAGCCCGGCGCCGAGTTCCGACTCCGGCAAAAACAGGTTCCACAGGCCTTCTGCCTGGGCCTTGCGCTTGAGTTCTTCCATGATTGCCGTCGGCTGCCAGCGATCACCTTGCGCCACCTGCTGATCGAAAATCGCCTCGGCCGGATAGACATAAGCCTCCATAAACGCCGTGACGCGTTCGCGCAGCGCCTGAACTTTCGGTGAGTATGCGAAATCCATGGGTGGCTACCTTTTACCGTGAATGTATATAGAAGTTGCCGTGATGCTAGATCAGCCCTCCTCCATTTGCGCTGTCTATTAACGACGTGTATTACCATTCATAAGCAATATATGATTCACCCCATCGCCTCATCACCAACAACAAGAGCCCAGTGCCATGAACCTGAGCAAGGTCGACCTCAATCTGTTCATCGTCTTCGACGCCATTTACACCGAAGCCAACCTGACCCGTGCCGGACAAATCATTGGCATCACCCAGCCAGCGGTGTCCAACGCGCTGGCCCGGCTGCGTGAAACCTTTAACGACCCGCTGTTTGTGCGCACGGCGCAAGGCATGGTGCCCACGCCCATGGCGCAGAACATCATCAGCCCGGTGCGCAGCGCATTGGCCCTGCTGCGGGTGTCGGTGCAAGAAAGCCGTACGTTTAACCCGCTGCAGGCCAACAAGACGTTCCGTATCAGCATGACCGACCTGACAGAAGCAGTGATTTTGCCGCCGCTGTTTCAGCGCTTACGCCGACATGCCCCGGCCGTCGTGATCGAAAGTTTTTTAGCCCACCGCCGCGAGACCACCAGCGACCTGGCGGCAGGACGACTGGATTTCGCCGTCGATGCGCCGCTCAACACCGACGCCCAGGTGCGCCACATCAAGTTGATGGAAGACCGCTACGTGTGCGCCATGCGCCAGGGCCACCCGTTGGCGGGCAAGGCCAGTATCAGCCTCGACGAGTACCTGGCGCTGACCCATATCCATATCTCGACGCGCCGCAACGGCCTCGGCCAGGTGGATCTGGCGCTGGGCAAAATCGGCCTGCAACGCAAAATCACCTTACGCTCCCAGCACTACTTGATGGCCTCCAATGTTTTGCAGCAAACCGACATGGTCATGACCGTGCCCGAGCGTTTTGCCCGTCGCCATGGCCTGCATTTTGTGCCGCTGCCCATCAGTGAATTGCCGAGCGTGGAAACACATTTGTACTGGCACGAAAGCACCGAGCAAGACCCCGCCAACCGCTGGATGCGTGAGCAGTTGATCGAGGTGTGCCAGCAGCAATTGGCATTGGAAAAGAAAGCCGAGGCGCAGCGCTTGCTTGACGTAAACGTCAACCAGCCTTTAGCTTAACCGCATGATCCTTCCAGAGCCCGCCCATGAGCAGCCAGACGTACAGTATTTCCGACCTTGCCCGCGAACTTGATATCACCACCCGCGCCATTCGTTTTTACGAAGAACAAGGCATGCTCGCCCCTGAACGTCGCGGTCAGGAGCGGATCTATTCGGCGCGGGACAAAGTCAGCCTGAAGCTGATTTTGCGCGGCAAGCGCATCGGTTTTTCGCTGGCCGAATGTCGCGAGCTGATAGAGCTTTACGACCCTACCAGCGGCAACCAGAAACAGTTGAACAGCATGCTGGCCAAAATAGCCGAGCGCCGCGAACAGCTGGAGCAACAGTTGCTGGATATTCAGCAGATGCAACTTGAACTGGATACGGCCGAAGAACGCTGTATCCAGGCGCTTGAACACACGATAAAAAGTCAGACGGCCTCCTAAAACATAACAACCCTGGTGATCCCCCCATGACATTTCCCACCCATGTGCGCCTGATTGAAGTCGGCCCGCGCGACGGTTTGCAAAATGAAGCCCAGCCCATCAGCGTGGCCGACAAGGTGCAGTTGGTGAACGCCCTGACCGACGCCGGGCTGGGCTATATCGAAGTCGGCAGCTTTGTGTCGCCTAAATGGGTGCCGCAAATGGCCGGTTCCGCCGAGGTCTTCGCGCAGATCCAGCACAAGCCGGGTGTGGTTTATGGGGCGTTGACGCCGAATATGCGCGGCTTTGAAGACGCTGTCGCCGCCGGAGTTAAAGAAGTGGCGGTGTTCGCCGCCGCTTCCGAAGCGTTTTCGCAGCGCAACATCAACTGCTCGATCAGTGAAAGCCTGGAACGCTTTGTGCCCATCATGGAATCCGCCAGGCAACACGGCATCAGCGTGCGCGGCTATGTGTCCTGCGTGCTGGGCTGCCCGTACGAAGGCCAGGTGTCGGCGCAACAAGTTGCCGACGTGGCCAAAGAGCTGTACGCCATGGGCTGTTACGAAGTGTCGTTGGGCGACACCATCGGCACCGGTACGCCCTCGGCAACCCGTGCCATGTTCGAAGCCGTCGGGGCTTATGTCCCCCGCGAAAAACTCGCCGGGCATTTCCATGACACCTATGGCCAGGCCATGGTCAACATCTACGCCAGCTTGCTCGAAGGGATCAATGTGTTCGACAGCTCGGTGGCAGGCCTGGGCGGCTGCCCGTACGCCAAGGGCGCCAGCGGTAACGTGGCCACCGAAGACGTGCTGTACATGCTCAACGGCATGGGGATCGAAACCGGGATCGACATGGACAAGCTGTTACTGGCAGGCCAGCACATTTGCAACGTGCTGGGGCGTGTTACCGGGTCACGGGTCGCCAAGGCGCGACAGTGCTAAAAAGTGTGGCTGAGTGTTACCGCTCCCTCACACAAACGAGTAACACGGAAACAAACCGGCCTTGATCCAGGCCGGTTTTTTATTGCCTTAATATTTAAACCATTGATTTATAAGGCTTTTTAAAAGTTGGCACGGCTCCTGCTATCTCTATGGCATAACAAGAATAAAAACCGCAGCAACATAATAAGAACAATACGAAACGACTCTGACATAACAAAAACAACACGGCAGAGACGCAGCTAACAGATTTTTTTGGAGAAGGTTTACTTTTCCGGGGAGCCAAGAGCCACCTCGCAACCGGGCAGAGAACAATAAAACTACCTTCAGGTAGCACCCGTTCAGGTTGGATCACCGGTTTGATAGCCAGTGATAAAAGTGGATCAGCGCTCAAAAAAATACGTTTGCTCTTGATCCCGGATGGGGATCGCAAAAAAACGCAGCAAAGGGTGAGTTCCAAAAACAACAATAGACCACCCTTCAATAATAAAAAGAGCACGCAACGACACGTTAAAGGGGAGCCTAGGCTCCCCTTTGTGCTTTCCGGGGTTTGTGTTTCTGTGGGAGCGGGCTTGCTCGCGATTCAGCCAACGCGGTGTGCTTGTTGCACACCGCCGACCCATTCGCGAGCAAGCCC
>NZ_JASCPQ010000124.1:0-13298 GCF_029959305.1 Pseudomonas sp. PS01297 | reverse complement strand
AGCTTGCCTCGCGATCTTTTAATCGTTGAAAAGATCGCGAGGCAAGCTCGCTCCTACAGGATTGTTACCGATCCTGCATAAGTGCATGGCAGCATTCGGTCTTTAACCTGCCCGGCAAAACCTTATGATTGAACCACCCCCTAGAAACAACATTGAAACAGGGCACGGTACTTCGTGGCAGACACACACTCAGTGGTCTGGCAACTTCTACCGCCATCCGGCACTTGAAGTCAGTTAGTCGTGATTGTTTTAAGGTCTTATTGAAAATGAAACGTTTGATTGCACTTGCTCTGATGGGTCTGTCTACTTTGGCGATGGCCGACGACCTTAAAGTTGCACAACCCCAACCTGCCGTTGAGCAATACACTTACGCCACCGACCTGGACATCGCCAAAGTCATTAACGTGTCGCCTGTCGCCGATGTGTGTGGAGTGGTTCCGGCAAAAATGACGTACGAAGACCATCAAGGTCAGCGTCACATCATCGAATACCGTGTGATGGGTAACGGCTGCGCCAACGGCTAACACCCGCAGCAACCTCAGCCTCAGATCAGCCCCCGCTTGACGGGGGCTTTTTTATGGTTGGGCTCACTGCGATACGCCTCAGCAAACACCTCGGTAATTGACTTGCGTGGTGAGCGTTTGATCAACGCTTTGACCTTGGCGCTCAATCGGAGCAACTCGGCGCTGGGCTTGGCCCATTGCTCAGGCGGCAGCGGCTCGGACCATTCACGCATCGCCTCGGGCAGCGCTTTGCGGCCGACCTTGGCGATGCGTTTTATCTCCCATTCCACTAAATGGTTGGGCAAGGTCCATAACGTCATGACGTGGTAGACGTACCAAAAAAAACCGTAGATCCACCCCACTTCTTTCTCACGAATACGCCGGTGCAAACTGGCGCGGGCATTGCGAAACGTGTGCAGCCCTTCGTGGGAAGGGTCGCCGGGAGCCTGAAGCTCAAGCGGGTCCTGGATGGCGTGCAGATCGTTCAGTTCGTACTCCATATAACCGCGCACAGCCTCCCAATTGGCAATCGCCAATTGCAGAGCGCCGCACTGGAATTCGACGCTGACCAATTCACCCTCATGCACAAAGCCCATGCCCATTCCGTAGTGGCGGGTGATGCCGTATTGAGTCGCGCTTTGGCCTTGAACGACCCAGGCAGACAGGGATTCCCAAGGGACGAACAAGGGTTCTGTGGCGCCGTCGGGCATAAAACAGACTTCACGGCGCTGGCGGTTGAAACGGGTGGGGATGACTTTGGTGAAGAGTTTGTGGGCTTGGAGCCAGACGTAAAAGCACATAGCAGATCCAGCTAGCCACATGAAAACCGAGAATTTCCAGGCAAAAACAAAGTACTCCAGTGAAAACTCAAGGCTCTCAACAGAGCTATAGCCTAAAGCCAACCCAATTAACCAGAGCAATAGAGGGAAACCAAAAGCAGAAAGACAAGCACAACTAAATGGTCCTCCCAGCCATATTTGATACGAGTAAACATTCGGCTTCCCTCCCCCAAAGTCCAAAAAAATATCGTTGTAATCACTGATATAGGGGCAGCAAGGATCTGCCTCTGTGGGCAACGGTAAAGGGGCCAAGTAGGTTTGTCGCCCAGTAAGACAAAACTCTATGTCACCCGCCTTTTTTTGGGGTTTTTCAAATGATTGTTGAGGTGATGTCGATATGGAAGAGATCATTGCAAAGGCTCCATTGCCATGACATCAATCCCCAACAAATGCATTGCTACGTTCGAATCGAAATGCTGCTTCGCCGGGAGAAAGCGTCCACCTTCAACAGGATTGAAGCGAATACGGTAATTACGCCGGACCAATTGCCCCTCGTCATCTAACGACTGGAGTTCAAGCTCAATCAATAACTCCTCGGAAATATTGCCGATAGCACGCTCAGGGTTGCGTGGATAAGTCAGCTTGATCAACAAGGGTGCTGGCCCGCTCTGTTCTTTTTCGGGCTTGCTCACCATACGATATAACCCTGCCTGCACTTGCTCGGTTACAAGCTCGCGCAGTTCCATGGGAACACCTCGATCCCCTCGAAGAAACGTTGTAATTCGCTGTGCGCCGATCTTAAGACCATGACTGGCCCGCCCATCCAGCCTGTCTTGATAATCGCCCAAGGTCAGCCCCGGCAGGATCACGAAAATCTCACCCGGCTTAGTGCCACCCAACATGCTTCGCCAAAACGGTTCATTGTCTGAACGCTTGACTTCTACAAAGGGCGCCTGCTGCTGCAACGTTAAGTAATGCTGAAACTCTTGAAGGTTTAGATCTTCACGTTTCTCAACCTCAAGCCCCCAAGGGGTACTTTGCAGCCAACGATCGTGGCCGCTGGTGTTGTAGCGGTTGTAAAGCCAAGTACCTGCCAATTCCAATACCGTAAAGAACGCAACGGCCCAGTTAAAGCGAAAAAATACGCTGCTTAGACGAGTTTCAGCAACTTTCCACGCCGTCTCCCGGGCAGCCCCTTTAGCAGCATTCAATACATCTAGCCCTGCCCGTACTGTATTAACAAACCCATAAGCATTGCTGGCCGCCAGGCCACCTGCGGCAACCATCGTTAGCAAAGCTCCGCTTTGAGCGCCTCGATTTCCGCTACGCACTGCTTGCAACCAATTACTGTGGTAATTATTAAGACTGATAACAGCAGCAATAAAACCAAATAAATAACTAAACCCTCCCAATCCAACATGCAACTTGCCCATCGTGACTTGCAGCCGACTGAGCGAGGTTCGAGCCAAACCATCCCCTAGCTTTTTAACCTGAGCGCTTAGCGCCGTGTCGAACACGCCTTGAGCAGCTGCAAATCCTGAAGCACCCGTTGCAAATAAAGCACTCGCAAGAGGCATCCAAACCCTCTTATCACTCGAAACAGCCATCGTTTCCTTAATCACCTGCACCAAATTCACCGCCTGCGCCACAAACAGTAACAACGCCGCGCCATCCCCCAGCACGTTCATGACCGGCGCGCGATGGACACCTTTGCGAAAGTTATCCATCAGCCCGGCCACTTGCCGTTTGCCTTCATTTGGGAAGATGACTGTCAGCCCTGCTTTGCCCTGTGTCGAACCGAAAATCCGTGCATGTTCATCCGGCAATTCCGGGATGGGGCTCAGGCTGGCCGCCAGTCGTCTTTGCTCCAGATCCAGCCGCTGGCTGTCGTATTGGATTTTCTCCAGCAGTTCCCGAGAGGTCTGAGATTTATGCCCGTGTTGACGATTGGACTTGGCCCGGCTCTTTTTAAGCAGGGCTATTTCCTGGCGCAGTTTGAAGGTCTCACGCAGCGTTTCGCGTAACGCGGCCTGTTCTTGCGGGGTCGCAAAATGGAACGTCACGCCTTCGGTTTTGGCCGCCTGCACTATCCGCGATTTCAGGGCGACGGGCAGTTTGCGCAACAGTTCTTCAACGTCGGGCATGGCGTTGTTTTTGAAGAACTCGTCAAAGTTGACCAGCACGTTTTCCAGCCCGCGATTAAGCGCCGGGGTCAGGGTGTTGAGGGCGGCATTGGCCACTGAACGGGTACTGTCAGGGAGGTCGTCCAGCGCCGGTAAGCGGTTCTGTTCAATGCTGCGCAGGCGGACCAGGAGTTCAGGGCTGTTGTTGAACAGGACCATGCCCGCCGCCAGCAAAAACGCGTAGTGCACCCACAACGAGGTTTGGTCGCTGTAGGGCAAGGTGTAGTACAGCGGGCGGCTGAATTGCGGGTTGCGCTGGCTGTACGCCAGCAGTTGTTCGCAGGCGTCGTCGCTACGGCAAATGTCTTTGAGGCAGGCATATTCAGTGGCAAACGCGTGCCCGGCGTGGCCGATGTCCATCGGGTCGAAGTACCAGGCCGTTGTGTGAAACGCACCCGAGCACATCAGTTTGACCCGGTCGGCGGTGATGGCGTCGAGCAGTTGATTCCAGCGCGCCAGCCCGGTTCGATGGGCGAGTAATTCGCGGTCCATTGCTTCGCGGTCGATCAGGTCATTGACGCCGCGCTGGCCCAGCTTGGTCCCATACAAAACTCCAGTGATCTGCTGGCTCTGTTGCTTACCCAGAGTAATCAACGCTTCGAAGTGTTGATCGACAAATGCCGGTGGCGCTACGCGAAAGTGTTCACGAGTGAAGAAACGACGATCAACGTCTTCAAGTACATTCAGCGCATCAGCGCTGTTACTCATGCCACGTGAATAGTCAATGTTATCGGCCTGCGCCTGCGCCCGTTGACGCAACACCTCCAACTCCGCCGGCACCGGGCTGCCCGCTGGCGGCGTCATCAAGCCACCTCTGTCGAGGTACTCAATAATCGCGGCATCGGTCACCCCGCGCTGCGGCTCAGCCATGCACAGCAAATCATCCAGCAGTGCTTTGTGCGCCGGATCCGTGCTTTCACCGATCAGCGTTTTGACATCCAGCGCATTGAGCTGGCTGAGAGATTCGATGTAGCACGCCAGTACGTAATCACGTTCGTTGTGGCCCGGTTTCGCCCCTCCATTGCTCCAGTCGTCGATCCAGCCAACCACATGGTCCTGATAATTGGCCAGATCGCGCATGACGCCCAAGGTGTCTTCCAGCACCAGATACAGCGTGTCGTGCCGGTACTGTGGATGAATGCAGCCGGTAAGGCGGTTCATGGAGGTTTGAGCGAAACGCGCGGGGGTTTCCCACAGGTAGGGCAAACGCTCGTGCTCGGGTAATTCGGCGTCCAGCCGTTGTTGGGTGGTGTCGGAGTGTTCAGCCAGCGTGGTGGCAGGGCTCTGTTGCTCTGCCTCGATCCGCTCGGTCGCGACTTCGGCCAGCCAATGCTCAGTCATGTCCGGGGTCAGCAGGTGAGGCCCGCCGGTGTCGCACTTGGCCTTGCTCAAGTCTACCGCTTGCATGAAGTGATTACGCTCGGACGTTGAGCTCAGCACCTGCTGGCACTTTTTAGCGGTCCACGGGACTTCAGAATACGTGACGTACAGCGTGCTGGTTTTGGCGTAAATCAGCCTCGGTTCGTGGATCGGTGCTTCACGGTCGTCGTCGAACACCGCCTGACCTTGCCACAGCATGGCGCTGACCAGACCGTCTTCAATACGGTACTCGGACAAGGTGCCGCTGCTGCCCTCAATCACGTACAACCAGCCATCGCGCAACAGCCGAATACCCAGCGGCCGGGTGCTGAGGCTGTAGGGCATGGCAACCTCGCTCGCGGGGTCGAGTGCCGGGTTGTCGACGATGGCGTAGCGCAGCGGGATCAACTGCACGGTGGTTTTCATCAGCGGGCAGGTGCCCATACTGTTTCGCGCATCGTCGCGGGAGAGGTTGACGTTGTTGGGGTTTTTGGGCCAGAAGGGCTTTGACATCTTGGAGCCTCCAGCGAACGCAACGCTCGCCTACTAGATCCACACGAGATATCAAGCACCGTGCCAGAAACAAAACACCCCATATAAAACAAACGTTTGGCGCCGACCACTGGCCAAAACCAACACCGCAACTGGCACAAACAGGTTAAAAGTGCGCAAAAAGCTGCACAGTACTGCGCAAGAAGTTGCGCAGCTCGCTACAACCCTTTATTCACGGGGCTTACAGCACGTTAACCCATGTAAAAACAGCATTTAACTGCGCAAGTTTTTGCGCACTCGTAAAGCGCAGGTGTGTATTCAGAGTTAATCTCGATACAAATTAATGGCAAGGAGCCATTTACATGGACGCGCCGCCCACCTTGCATACCCAGCGCTTGATCCTGCAGCCCTTGAGTCTGGCGGATGCTGATGCCATCCAGCAACGCTTCCCGCATTGGGAAGTGGTGCGCTACCTGAACGATGTCGTGCCGTGGCCGTACCCGGATGACGGCGCCCTCAGTTACCTGCGTGACGTCGCTCTGCCAGCCATGGCCCGCGGCGAAGAATGGCACTGGACACTGCGTTTGCGCACCCGGCCAGAAGAGGTCATTGGCAGTATCAGCTTGATGGATCACGTCGATAACCACCGGGGGTTCTGGCTGTCACCGCCCTGGCAAGGTCAAGGGCTGATGAGCGAAGCCTGCACTGTGGTGGACGCTTACTGGTTTGAGACGCTGGGCCGCGAAGTGATGCGCGTGCCCAAGGCCGCTCCCAACGCGGGATCTCGGCGTATCTCGGAGCGTGGCGCAATGCGTCTGGTGAGCAGTCAGGAAGGCAGTTTTGTTGGTGGCAAATTTGCGTGCGACTTATGGGAGATTACTCGCGAACAATGGCTCGCGCACAGAGCCAGGCGCTAAAACAAAGCCCGATCCGCACAGGCAGGATCGGGCTGCAAACACTCAGTGAGTGCCTGGACTGAAATCGGCGAGAATCAGTCTTTCTTCTCGGAGATTACTTTGCCTGTCGAGTCGAAAATGATTTCGTACTGAACACCATCAGCCGCTTTGATGCCTTCAGCTTTCCAGAGGCCATTGGCAGGGTTTTCCGCTTCAATTTTCTTGATCACGGTGTAACCGTTTTTGTTCTTCAGCACTTCAACGAGCTCTTTGGAGAACGCCCAGTTCGGATCCAGATTCGGCTGCGCCATCGCAACGCTGGAGCCCAGCAAAACAGCAGTCGTGAGCACAGCAGCAAAAGTTTTCTTCAACATGTTCTTAACTCCATTAATTGATGTTGCGTCTGGTACCAAGATGCCGAAGTAACCGTAGCAGAGAAAAAACGTGGCATCGCAATAAATGACATCCTTTTGACATGGCTCATGTTTTCGTTAGCACAAGCGCAGGGTTAGAATGCACCTCACCAAGGAGCGCACATGAGCGAAACACGCCTCACAGAAGCCGAATACGATGCCATCACCGAGGCCGCGGCTCAGTGGTGCATGCGCTTGCACGAGCCTGACTGTACTGACCAGGAACGTGCCGCTTTTTCTGTGTGGTTAAACGCTGATCCGCTGCACGCCTTTGAATATGAAGCAATGCTTGATATCTGGGACACCAGCGAACATTTGCCACGGCCACAACCCGCTGTCGCACAGGTCGTGCCGCTGCCCCGCAAGGCTCAGCGCCGCTCTTGGCAGCGTGTGGCCATAGCGGCCGCCATTGCCCTTGTCGCGGTGCCTGTGGCGGCCTACAGCGGCTGGCAACTCGGGGTGATCCCCAGCGCGTATAAACGCCTTGAGGCAGGCAACAGCGTGGTCAACGCGACATTGCCCGATGGCAGCCAGGTCGAACTCAACCTGGGCAGCCAACTGACCTACCTCAACTACAAAGATCAGCGCCAGGTCACTCTGAACAAGGGCGAGGCGTTTTTCAAAGTGAGCCACGATGTGACGCACCCGTTTATCGTTCAGGCGGCTGACGGACGTATCCGGGTCACTGGCACCCAGTTCAATGTATGGATGTACGAAGATCAGGTGCGGGTCACACTGCTGGAAGGCTCAGTTCTGGTCACCAGCAACAAGAACCTGAGTGGCGACGGCTTGCGTCTGGAACCCGGCATGCAGGCCAGCTACAGAGGGGGCGACTACGCACCGCAGATCAGCCAGACCTATGCCAACGCCCCCGACCTGGCCTGGCGTAATGGCAAGCTGATTCTCGACAACCTGACCCTGGCCGACGCCTTGCCCATGATCAACCGCTACCTGAGCACGCCGCTGTCACTGGCCGACACCGCCACCGGCCAGCTGCGGATTGGCGGGGTCTTCAACACGAAAGAGATCCCGAACCTGGTGGCGTCCTTGTCCAAGGTGTTGCCGGTGTATGTGCGCGTCGATCAAAACGGCCAGCCGGTGATCAACGCCCTGCCTCGCGGCTAGAGCGCTGCAAAATTACAAATGCCCCCGAAGCGTGGTCAGCTCATACTGTGGATCGGCCTTGATCTGCGCCTCGGTGAAGGGCAAGCGCGGCCACTGCTTGTTTGAGAACGCCTCAGTCTGATCCCGCGAATGCTTTGAAGCCGGGTCGCTGGCGATCGAAAAAGCCAGCAAGCCCTGCGCCTGTGGGCCGTGCTCGTCGAAGGTCACGGTCTGCAAGTAGCTGGTGCCACTGACCACCTCACGTTTGCCACCCTCGACCGGAACACTTTGCATGGCGTTGTACACCCCCAGCGTGGCCGGGCCGCCGTGGATCGCAATCCGCTGACCTGCACTGTTGACCCCCTGGATGTCACCCCAGGTCATCTCCGGCGTTAAGCCCTGCTCCGCCACGGCTGCCGCTGACGTCTGCAGCGCGTGCTGCACGGCTTCGACCACGGCCGGTTGCTCCAGGTCCAGACCACGCGGGGTGTGCTGCGGGTCTGCCGGATTGAAGGGCACCCGCCACACATCCGGGACATCAAGCAACTGAGCCATGATGTTCTGAAAGTGCACCAACCCCATCCCGCTGTTGAGATTCGCCTGCTGATCCCACGCCTTGAGGCTGGCACACACTGGGCCTTGCCGGGCTTCACACACGGTCAGCAGGTCGGGCATGACTTGCCCCGCCAGGTACACCCGGTCGTCCATCACCATGCCTTGCAAATCTGCGACGCTGACACGCCCCGGCTGACTCAAGCGTTGCAGGGCAAAACGCGCACGCGGCCCCAGCGGTTGGCCGTCCTGGCTGATAAGCGGTGAAAACCCGCTCAGCGGCGCGTTGGGGTTGGCCATCCAGGCCGAGTCGTTGGAGTGCTGCACATAATCGTTACGGCGCAATTGCGGCAACTGGCTGGCCGGGTAAATACCTGGCTGCGCCGCGCTCGGGTCAATCGTCCAGTCGCAGGCACTGCGGCTGCCATCGAGCAAAATCATTTCAAGGCCCGCACGCGGGTCACTGCACGCCGCCAGCTTGGCCTTGTCCACATAGGGCACCACCGACACGTTCATGTACAACGCCTGCCCTTGATCATCTACCGCCAGGGTGTTGACCCACGGAATCCCTTGCAGGGTGTTTACCGATGTCTGCAGGGCATCGAGGTTGCGCGCCTGATTCATCGCGTACCACTGCTGCAAGACCCGGTCATTGTTCAGGTTGGCATCACGCAGGCTGAATGCCACGTGATTATCCCAATCGAGCTTGCCCGGCCATTGCACCACCGGCCCGAATACCGAGCTGTAGAAGGTGCGCGACACTGGCACCAGGCTGCCATCGGCCTGCTTGACGTTGACCGTCAGGGTTTGTTTGTCCAGCGCTCGCGACTGGCCGTCGAGCAGGTAGCGCGTCGGGTCTTTGGGGTCGAGTTCAAGTCGATACAAGGTGAAGTGCCTGGACGTATCCACCGTATGGGTCCAGGCCACGTTCGCATTGAAGCCGATGTTGATCATCGGCAAGCCCGGGAGAGCCGCACCCATCACATCCAGCTTGCCGGGGATGGTCAAGTGCATCTGATAAAAACGCATGCCGCCCACCCACGGGAAATGCGGGTTAGCCAGCAATATTGCATGGCCGGTTTGCGAACGTTCGCTGCCAATGGCAACCGCATTGCTGCCGCGATCCAGGGCAAAACGCTGCATCCGCTCGCTCGCCACGGCAAAGCGCTCAACCCCCGGATTGTAAGTTGCAGCGTGCGAGGCTGTGAGCGGTGGCGCAGCGGCCACCAACGCTTCCCCGAACTGACCGACACCACCTTCGACCAGCAACCTGCGCGTCAACTTGACCACATCAGCCGTGGTGATCGGCCGCACCGAGGGGTTATCACATTGCTCAGGCAGGTTTTTGCGTTCGCCGAGCTGACGGTTGTAACCGGCCACATAGCCTTCGATCAGGTCACGCACTTCAGGTGTTTGCGCTTGCCAGAAAGCAGCCACGGCCTGCGGAGTATTGAGCCAGGTAAAAAACAGGTCGCTGGAGAGGTTATCGCGCTCTTCGAGGGTCATCTGCTCAGGGCCAAAGTACCTCGAACGCTCGCCGTTGACGGTGACCACTTCATTGGCCAGCAGGCACAGGTTGTCCTGGCCATAGGCATAGCCGATGCCATAGCCCAACCCGCGCTCATCGGCCGCGCGAACATGCGGCACGCCAAACGTAGTGCGACGAATCTCGGCACTCACCTCGCTGGCGGGTGTCTGAGCCCATGCGGACACACTCAGGCTCAGGCATAACGCAGCACAACACGACTTGCTCAGCGGCTTGGAAATACTCACGCGGACTCCTGCTCGATCAGTACAAAAGGCCCGGCTGCGTCATCGATTGAAAACCGCGGGCCGGGAACAGCCTGTACAAGAAACGAAGCAGGTTAAAAAAAATTAATAAACGCCTAAAACCCCCGGCCACACGGGACCGAATCGCGATTGATAATAATTCACGACAAAATTTCTACATTTTGATGTTCATGATTTACGCCGCTCATTCGTCTAGTTAAGTAAGAGCGCTTTTTTATTTTCCTGATCAGGCTCTGAAAGGAGTTTTTGCATGCAGAACCCGCAATTGCCAACGGATGGCAACCCACAGCGTCGCAATACCGCTTTTCAGCCTGACCCAGGCCTGCTGGAAGCGCTTGCGCCTTTGCAAGGTAATGAACGGATCCGCCAGCTACTCAAATGCTTCGGGCTGCGAACCAGTCTGGTGCGTCTCAAGGTCATCGATGCCTTGCTGACGGCCGCCGGTAACGACCGCAGGCTGGGGGTGCGTGGCATGCACAGCCACTTGCTGGCGCTGGATATCCCGCTGTCGTTTCTGAGTGTGCGTGAAGTGCTAAAGCGCTTGTGCAGCGAAGGCGTGGTGGTCCTCAACAGCGACAAGAGCTACAGCCTGCATCCACAGGCTGAAGCCGTGCTGATGGGTAAAATCGAGGCTTAAAGCTTGGTCTTGCGGCGCATCACACCGTTGATCACCACCACAACCACAGCCACGCCAATGGCGATGTACTGGAAGGTTTTTTCGGTGATCACGCCGGTGTTTTGCAGATACGACAGACCAAACATGATGCCCAGCACCACCAGAGCGATCAAAATCGAGTACACCAATCGTTGCTTAGGAGTCATTACCTGTTCCTGAAAAATATTGTGAATTGCCGGAGATGAATTGAAACAAACAGGGTCTCATCTTACAGCCGGGGAAGCTTTTTAGCTGCCACCGGCTCAACCCTGAGGATTTACAGATGTTACGTCGTGTCATTCGGCTGGTTCCGCTGTTGCTCATCCTGGCCATGAGCGGGTGCGTATTTTTCCCTGAGCATGGATGGCATCACGATCACCGCTACTACAGTGGTGGCCCTGGGTATTACCAACGTTAA
The DNA here is from genome assembly GCF_029959305.1 of Pseudomonas sp. PS01297. Classification (NCBI taxonomy): domain Bacteria; kingdom Pseudomonadati; phylum Pseudomonadota; class Gammaproteobacteria; order Pseudomonadales; family Pseudomonadaceae; genus Pseudomonas; species Pseudomonas sp. PS01297. Next base: position 2,153 of record NZ_JASCPQ010000124.1, on the reverse strand, counting down.
GCCTGTACGCCTCGCGATCTTTTAAACGATCAAAAGATCGCGAGGCAAGCTCGCTCCTACAGACTTTTACCGTTTAAAACCGCTGTCGGGCCGGCTGCACAGGTCTACCAGCCAGTCGACAAACACCCGCACCCGCGGTGACAGTTGCCGATGCGGCGGATACAACGCCGTCAACGCCAGACGCGGCGGCAAGCAATCACTTAGCACCTCCTGCAAGCTCCCCTCCCGCACCTGCTGCGCCACGTGATAACGCGGCGTCTGCACCAATCCATAACCGGCCACGCACGCAGCCAGGTAGCCCTCGGCACTGTTGACCGAGACTTGCTTGGGCAGGTTGATCAAACGCACGTCATCGCCTAGCTGAAACTCCAGCCCATAGCGCTTGCCCGAGGCGCTGGAAAAATACTCAATCATGCGATGCCCGTTCAAGTCGTCCAGCGATTGCGGCACGCCATGGGCACGCAAATAATCCGGACTGGCGCAGGTCATCTGGTCCATCTGCACCAAAGGTCGCGCCACCAGTGAATCGTCGACAGTCAGACCGCCGCGGATCACGCAATCCACGCCTTCGCGAATCAGGTCGACGGGCCGATCATTAAGACCGATTTCCAAATCAATCTGCGGGTAGCGACCGGTAAATTCCGGCAGCGCCGGGAACACCACCAGGCGCCCGACGGCTGCTGGCATCTCAACCCGCAAGGTGCCCTTGGGCTGGCTGCCACGGAACAATCCCTCGGACTCTTCAAGGTCCGCCAACAACCGCACACACCGCTGGTAATACGCAGCGCCATCGAGGGTGGGGCTCACTTGCCGTGTAGTGCGATGCAACAGCTGCACCCCCACATGCGCTTCCAGTTGCTTGATCAATACCGTTACCGATGCCCGGGGCATTTGCAGGCTGTCTGCGGCCTTGGCAAAGCCACCCAGCTCGACAATGCGGGTGAACACCAGCATCGCGTTAAATCGGTCCATGCCTCACCCCTATTATTTAGAAAATACGAACAGTGATAGCGTTTCTACCCGGTTTATCCGCTGCGTGTCGAGGTAAACAATAGCGCCACCCCCACTCAGGAGCACCTCACATGCACACTCGCCAACTCGGCAACAACGGCCCGCACGTCAGCGCGATCGGTTTAGGTTGCATGGGCATGACTGACTTCTACACCACCGGTAGCGATACCCGTGAAGCCGTGGCCACCTTGCACCGCGCGCTGGAGTTGGGCATCAACCTGCTCGACACCGCCGACATGTATGGCCCGCACACCAACGAAGAGTTCATCGGCCAAGCAATTCGTGGCAAGCGCGACCAGGTATTTCTCGCGACTAAATTCGGCATTGTGCGCGATCCAGCCAACCCGTCGGCCCGCGGCATCAGCGGGCGTCCCGACTATATCCAGGCGTCTGTTGAAGGCAGCCTGAAACGTCTTGGAGTCGACACCCTCGACCTGTACTACCAGCACCGTATGGACCCTAACGTGCCGATTGAAGAGACCGTGGGTGCGATGGCGGATCTGGTCAAGGCAGGCAAGGTTCGTTATCTGGGGCTGAGCGAAGCTTCGGCGACCACCCTTGAACGGGCACACAAGGTGCACCCCATCAGCGCACTGCAAAGTGAGTACTCGCTGTGGAGCCGTGACCAAGAAGAAAACGGCTGCCTGGCCACCTGTGAGCGCCTGGGCATTGCCTTCGTGCCATACAGCCCGCTGGGGCGAGGCTTTTTGACCGGCGCCCTGAAAAGCCCGGATGACTTTGCCGCAGACGACTTCCGACGCACCAACCCGCGTTTTCAAGGTGAGAACTTCGCCAAAAACCTGCGGCTGGTGGAGCAAGTACAAGCGCTGGCCGCTGACAAAAGAGTCACCGCCGGGCAATTGGCCCTGGCTTGGGTATTGGCACAGGGCGACTACCTGATCCCGATTCCGGGCACCAAGCAACGCAAATACCTGGAAGAAAACGTTGCTGCGCTGGACGTCCGGTTGAGCTCAAGCGAATGGGCCGCCCTGGCAGCCATCTTCCCGGCGGGCGCGGTGTCGGGTTTGCGTTATGGCGAAGAGTCGATGAAGCATTTGAATCGCTGAATGCTGTAACCGGCTTTTGTAGGAGCTGCCGCAGGCTGCGATCTCTTGAAAGATCAAAAGATCGCAGCCTGCGGC
>NZ_JASCPQ010000123.1:0-13370 GCF_029959305.1 Pseudomonas sp. PS01297 | reverse complement strand
GAGCTTGCCTCGCGATCTTTTAAAAAATCAAAAGATCGCGAGGCAAGCTCGCTCCTACGAGGTTTGCGTCCAATCAGGCGTTAATGCCCGCTCGCTGCCGGTCCTGGCTTGGCGGCAAATGGCGGCTTGGCCAGCCATACCAGCAAGATCAAGCCCATAAACATCCAGCCCATCATCGTGAAGTAGTCCACGGTTGAGAGCATGTACGCCTGGCTGGTCAGCACTTGATCAAGCTGGGCATACGCCTGGTTGCTCGCCCCACCCAAACTGTCCAGCGCATGCCGGGTGATCGGATCATAGGTACTTAAGCTTTCGCTCATGTAGGCATGATGCTGATCGGCACGACGAATCCAGATCCAGGTGGTCAGGGAGGCAGCAAAACTACCGCCCAATGTCCGCAAGAACGTGGCCAGGCCCGCGCCGTCGGCGATTTGGTTAGGCGGCAAGTCCGACATCAAAATGCTCAAGGTCGGCATGAAGAACAGCGCCACCCCGATCCCCATAAACAGTTGCACCAGCGCAACGTGCTGGAAGTCCACCTCATTGGTGAAATCGGCACGCATGAAGCAGCTCAGGCCGATCGCCAAAAAGGCCAGCCCGGCCAGCAGGCGCAGGTCGAACTTGTTCGCGTACTTGCCCACAAAAGGCGACATCAACACCGGCAAGATCCCAATCGGCGCCACCGCCAAACCCGCCCATGTCGCGGTATAACCCATTTGGGTCTGCAACCATTGCGGCAAGATCAGGTTGATACCGAAGAACCCGGCATAGCCCAACACCAACACGATGGTGCCGATCCGGAAGTTGCGGTAGGCAAACAGTCGCAGGTTCACAATCGGGTGTTTGTCGGTCATTTCCCAAATGACAAAAGCCGCCAACGCTACCACGGACAACGCCGTGCCCAGCAGGATGAAGTTGGATTCGAACCAGTCCAGGTCATTACCTTTGTCGAGCACAATCTGCAGCGCGCCGACGCCAATGATCAGCGTAATAAGCCCTACGTAGTCCATCGGCTGGCGAGTAATCACCACCGGGCGCGCCTTGAGCTGCTGACGCACTACCAACACCGCAAAGATGCCAATCGGGATGTTAATAAAGAAAATCCACGGCCAACTGTAACTGTCCGTAATCCAGCCACCCAAAATCGGCCCGGCAATCGGCGCCACCACCGTGACCATCGCCAGCAATGCCAATGCCATCCCCCGCTTCGCTGGGGGGTACACCGCAATCAGCAAGGTTTGCGTCATCGGATACAGCGGCCCGGCCACCAGACCTTGCAGTACGCGAAAGCCCACCAGCTCAGGCATGGACGTCGAAATACCGCACAAGAATGAAGCCAGCACAAACAGCACCGTGGCCCACAAAAACAGTTTCACTTCACCAAAGCGCCGGCTCAACCAGCCCGTCAATGGCAAGGCAATCGCGTTACTCACCGCAAAAGAAGTAATAACCCACGTACCCTGCTCCGAACTCACCCCCAGGTTGCCGGAGATAGTCGGCAAGGCAACATTGGCGATGGTGGTGTCGAGCACCTGCATAAAGGTCGCCAGCGACAGGCCAATGGTGGCGAACAGCAGGCTGGGCGGGGTAAAAGACGCGTTTGTGCTCATCGCAAATCCTTTAAAACCAGGGGCACAGCCCCGCCAGTGCAGCGGGGCTTATGGATTGGCGAATTAGCGTTGGGCAGCGGAATTGCCCGCCACAGCGCTGTTGCTGTCGATCAGGCGGGAAATCAGCGTGTCTGCTTCAGCCAGCTGTTGCTCGTACACGTTGGTGGTGAACATCGCCTTCTGCGGCGGTTGTTGCGCCAGCACCGGGCCGCTCTGGTCATGCAGGTTCACGTCAACCGTGGTCGACAGCCCGATGCGTAGCGGGTGCTGGGCCAGCTCATCGGCATTGATGTGGATACGCACCGGAACACGCTGAACGATTTTGATCCAGTTGCCGGTAGCGTTTTGCGCTGGCAGCAGGGCAAACGCGCTGCCAGTGCCCGCACCAATGCTGTCGACGGTACCGCTGTACTTGACGTTGCTCCCATACAGGTCCGATTCAATTTCAACCGGCTGGCCAATACGCATCTTGTCCAGTTGGGTTTCCTTGAAGTTGGCGTCGATCCACAGTTGATTAAGCGGGATAACCGCCATCAACGCGGTGCCCGGCTGAACGCGCTGGCCCAATTGCACGGTACGCTTGGCGACATAGCCGGTCACCGGCGCAATCAACGTGGTGCGTGCGTGCTCCAGATACGCCTGACGCAACTGCGCAGCGGCGGCCAGCACATCCGGATGGTTGGCAATGGCCGTGTTGTCTACCAGCGCGCTGGTGGTATCGAGTTGTTGCTCGTTATTGCGCAAAGCACTTTGTGCAGACGCCAGGTCATCCCGCGCATGGGACAGCTCTTCTTGGGAAATAGCCCCGCTTGCTGCCAGATTTTTCCGGCGATTGAAGTTGTCTTGGGCTTTTTGCACCGCGACTTTCTGCGCCGCCACCTGCGCTTTGGTACCACTTACGTTACTGAACAGGCCGCGAACCTGACGCACGGTACGGGCCAGGTTGGCTTCGGCGCTCTGCAAGCCGACCAGCGAATCGCTCGGGTCAAAGTTAAGCAGCACCTGCCCTTCATGAACCAGATCGCCATCATCGGCGCCGATGCTCACCACCGTCCCCGCCACCAATGGCGTGATTTCGACTACGTTGCCGTTGACATAGGCGTCGTCGGTGCTCTCGCTCCAGCGGCCATACAACTCATGCCAGCCCCAGACGCCCAGGCCGACCAAGATGACCAAAATGGCCAGGCCACTCAGCCAGAGTTTACGTTTGCGCTGATTACCAGCGTCCTGATTGTGTTGCGCTTCATTCGGTGTTTGCACAGTAGCCATGACGATTACCTAAATTATTCTGCCAGGGAGGCTTGAACAGGAACGGCCGCAGCCGCATTGCCGGGCTCAAAGCCACCGCCCAGGGCTTGCATCAGTTGAATCGAAAGGGTGATCTGCTCAGCATTCAGGTCAGCCAGCTGGCGCTGCGCCTGGAGCAATTGCTGCTCGATGCTGAGGACATCCAGGTAACTGCCGATGCCGGATTCGTAGCGCTGCAATCCCGAGTCATACGACTGCTGGGCAATATCAGCCGCACGCTTCTGAGTGCTGACTTGCTCGCTCATGGCGTTTAATTGCTCGAGGGTATCGCTGACATCACCGAGGGCGGCCACCAGGGTCTTGTTGTACTGCGCGACGGCCAGGTCGTAATTGGCGTCTTCGGCATCCAGCCCGGCACGCAGACGGCCGCCGTCAAAAATCGGCAGCGAAATGGCCGGGGCGATGTTCATAAAGCGGCTGGCCGAACCAAACAGCGCATCGCCCAGCAACGACTGAGTCCCGGCAGCGGCACTCAAGTTGAGGTTGGGGTAAAAGCGTGTTTTGGCTGCGGCAATATTTTTACTCGCCGCTTCGACCCGCCAGCGTGCCGCCACAATATCGGGGCGACGGCCCAGCAACTCGGCGGGCAACGTGCTCGGCACGGCCACGGCGGCGGGGGTCAAAATCTGCGGCCGGGTAATCTCGAAGCCACGGTCCGGGCCTTTACCCAGCAACACTGCCAGGGCGATATGAGCGCTCTTGACCTGTTTCTGGGCATTGATCACCTGCTCTTGGGAGCTAGCCTCCAGGCTTTCGGTCTGCTGGTACTGATAGTGGCTGTCGATACCGGCCTGCAACCGCTGTTTGCTCAAGTCGAGCATTTTGCGGGTGCGCTGAAGGTCATCTTTCGACAGATCCAGCACGCTGTAGGCATGCCCCAGATTGCTGTAGGCCTTTGCCACATCGGCCGCCAGGGTCAGGCTCGCGGCATGGCTGTCGACTTCGGCAGCGCGGGCTTCGCCCAAAGCCGCTTCCCAGGCATCCCGCTGGCCGCCCCACAGGTCGAAGGTGTAATTGAAGGTCAGACCGATGTCACGCACCGTGTCATAACGACCACCCTGACCGGTTGGATCCTGGGAGCGCGACAGGCGCGAGCGCGTCACATCGGCCTCGGCGTCCAGCGTCGGCATGCGTGCCGCATTGGCAGCGCCGGCGGCGGCAGTGGCCTGATGCGCACGGGCACTGGCTATCTGCATGTCCGGGCTGTCACGCAATGCCTCGTCGACCAAACCATTCAACTGGCTGTCGCCCAAACGCTTCCACCAGTCCTTTTGCGGCCAGGCTGCCGGCGTCACATTGATGCCCTTGAGGGCTTGAGCGGACTGGAGGCTTTTCGCATCCAGGCGCGCGCTTTCGGTGGTCAAACCGCTGTAGCTGGCACACCCCGCCAGCGCAAGGGACACACACATCAGGCTTAAGCCTGTTCGTAGCGTTCTGTTGCTCATTTTTCACCCAAGCGCATGATGGTGATCGGATCCCCGGCCGCCAGCAGTATTTTTTTAAGAATATCTTCCAGCGTTTGCAGCTCTTGCGGGCTGATCTCACCCGCCAATTGATTCATTGCATTGGTGCCGATAATCGGTAGTTCATCGGCCAGCGCCAGGCCGTCATCGGTCAGCACAAGGCGCACCTGGCGCCGGTCAGCTTCCGAGCGTTGGCGAATCAAAAGATTTTTCTGTTCCAGGCGATCGAGCATGCGCGTCATCGAGCCGCTGTCCAGGGACAGGTGGCGGCACAGTTCGGCCGGGGTATCGACCGCGTACTGAGCCATGATGATCAGTACCTTGAACTGCGCGGCGGTGATGCCGTAAGGCTCCATGTGCGTGTCGATGATGCGATCTTTAAGCAGCGCTGCACGGCCCAGTAACAGACCCAGGGTGCAGTTTCGAAAGGTATCGGGGTGGAAGTGTTTCATCAGGGCACCAGAAAGCTGCCTAAGCAGTAATGTAACCAAATACTACTGCTTAGGCAGCTAATGTCAAGATTATAAATAGCATGCTAACTATTTGGTCTTAACTGGTAAGAGCTGCCGAAGGCTGAGATCTTTGAAAAATCAAAAAATCGCAGCCTTCGGCAGCTCCTACGGTCAGATATGGAACACAGAAAACCGTAGCCGGTGAATCGGCGACTTAAGGCTGGGCAGGCACGCCGCTGTGAAAGCGGAATTCAATATCTGGGGCTTCAATCAGTTCTTGCTCGGCCGCCCTCACCCGCTCGATGACTTGAGCAATGTCTTTGGCGTCGCCGTATTGATAAGCCAGTTTCAAATAGCCCTGAAAATGGCGGGCCTCACTTTTGAGCAGACCGTAGTAGAACTTGCCAAGTTCTTCGTCCAAATGCGGCACCAGCGCTTCGAAACGCTCGCAACTGCGCGCTTCAATAAACGCCCCGACCACCAAGGTATCCACCAGCTTTACCGGTTCGTGGTTACGCACCACTTTGCGTAAACCCGAGGCGTAACGGCCGGCCGACAACTGGCGCAGTTCGATTTTGCGCTTTTTCATCAAGCGCATGACCTGCTCGTGGTGCACCAGCTCTTCACGGGCCAGGCGCGACATCATATTGATCAGGTCAACGTGGGAGTGGTACTTGGCGATCAGGCTCAACGCCGTACTGGCGGCCTTAAATTCGCAGTTTTTGTGGTCGATCAGCAGGGTTTCCTGATCGGCCAATGCAGCAGCGATCCAGCCGTCAGGGGTACGGCAACCCAAGAACTCATGGATTTCAGGAAGGTTCATGCACGCACTCCCGAACAGTGGAGATTGCACAACGGGCCGAACGTGTTTTGAGGTATCGCTGACATGAGGCTCACAAAGGCTGGACGAGGCGAAAGGCGCCGATTATACGGGCCATGTGCCACAGCACCAACCGCGCAGCTTGATATGCATCAACGTCCGCATTACAGATGAGCAACTATAGTGTTCGCATCCCCCCTTATTGCACATGGAGTGAACGGTCATGCAAACCATACGTAGCCTGTTGGTCGTCATCGAGCCCCACCTGATGGAAAGCTTCGCCCTCAAGCGCGCCAAAGAAATCGCCAAAGCCTCCAAAGCCCATCTGCACCTGTTGATCGGCGACAAAGAGCACGACCACTCAGCCTTGCTCAATGTCCTGACCAACAGCCTGATCACCGAAGGCTACAGCGTGACGTCGCGTCAGGCCTGGCACGACAACCTGCACACCACCATCATCAAGGAGCAGCAAATCGAGGGTTGCGGGCTGGTGATCAAGCAACACGTTGACGACTCCATCCTGAAAAAAATCCTGCTCACCCCCGAAGACTGGAAACTGCTGCGCGACTGCCCTACCCCGGTCTTGCTGGTCAGAACCACCAAGCCCTGGAGCAACGGCGTGGTGCTGGCCGCCGTCGACGTAGGCAACGGCGACGAAGACCACATGGCGCTGCACAAAACCATCATCGACCAGGGTTTTCGCATTGCCAGCCTGACCCACAGCGAACTGCACGTCGTCAGCGCGCACCCGGCGCCCACCCTGGCGGTGATGGATGCGGCCTACCCGATCGACACCGAATACGAAGCCAGCTTTCGGGCGGCCAGCAAGGAATTCCAGCGCCGCTTCGAAATCAGCGACGAGCGCATGCACATTAAAGAAGGCCCGGCAGACATCATCATTCAGCAGGTCGCCAGAAAGCTCGACGCAGTGGTGACGGTCATCGGGACTGTGGCGCGCACCGGCTTGTCGGCGGCCTTGATTGGCAACACCGCAGAAATCGTGATCGACAAGCTTGAGTCCGACGTTCTGGTGCTCAAGCCAGAAGACATCGTCAAGGAACTGGAACAAAAAGTGTAGGAGCGAGCTTGCCTCGCGATCTTTTGCTCGTTTAAAGATCGCGAGGCAGAGGGGCGGGACCTATTGCCCCATCGCATCCTTGAGAAAGCCCGGGGCGATGTAGCGCTCGTAGTGCGCTTCGGACAAGAGGAAAAATTCCCGATCAATGGCGTCACGCAACTCCGGCAGCCCCCAGTCACGAAACTCCGGCAACAACACCATCCCGTACATCTCCAACTGATTGATCACCCGAGCACCACGGGCTATCAGCTGGTACGCCCAGCAATATTCAGATTGCTTCTCGACGAAACGTATTTTTCGGGTAATTAACTGATTGCGCAGCGCCGGCGGGTCGAACACCTCGACCTTGGCCGCCATGACCTGCACTAAAAGCTGTTCGAGCCGCAGCCAGACAGCGCGTTTTTCGTCCTCGTTGTAACCGTTCCAGTGGATCACTTCGTGGTGGAAACGCTTGCAGCCACGGCACACGAGGTCTCCGTAAACCGTTGAGCACAGGCCGATACAAGGGGTCTTGATGGTTTGGTTGGGCATGGCGAAATAGAGCACTGCAGAGTGAAACAGACGGCCATGTTAGCCCTTTGTCTAACGCAGATCACCCCTCAACCTTCAGGGCCTAACTTACCTTTAACAAGTTTTTGCCGTAGAATCAGCCTGCCTTTTAAGGCGCCAATGTCCGTTGGAAGCTGTTTTCAAAGCGTCACGAGCACAGTTGATCCTGAAGAACGGTGTTGGTGCGGGGTGTTTGCACAGCAAGTGCCCCCATCAACCTTCATCATCCCGCCGTTCGGATGGCGTAAAACTTTGAAAACAGCTTCTGTTGGGAATCCTTGAAACTCTGGCTAAGCGGCCCAAAAAGCCCTGCAGCGCATGAGTACCTGGCATTCCTGGATGAGCGTCCCGGACACCCATTTGGGACCAATGATGAGGGTAATAACTGTGCTTGAAGCCTACCGCAAACATATCGAAGAGCGCGCAGCCCTGGGTATCGTTCCCCAGCCGCTTAACGCCGAACAAACTGCAGGCCTGGTTGAGCTGCTGAAAAACCCGCCTGCCGGCGAAGAAGAATTCCTCGTTGACCTGATCACCAACCGTATTCCACCTGGTGTTGACGAAGCTGCCTACGTAAAAGCCGGCTTCCTGGCCGCCATCGCGAAAGGTGAAGCAACCTCCCCCCTGATCACCAAACAACGCGCTGTTGAACTGCTTGGCACCATGCAAGGCGGCTACAACATCGTTACTTTGGTTGATCTGCTGGACGACGCAGAGCTGGCTCCGGTTGCCGCCGCGCAACTCAAGCACACCCTGCTGATGTTCGATGCCTTCCACGACGTCGCTGAAAAAGCCAAAAACGGCAATGTTCACGCTAAAGCCGTGATTGAGTCCTGGGCTGACGGCGAGTGGTTCAAAAACCGCCCGACACTGGCAGACAAAATCAGCCTGCGCGTGTTCAAGGTTACCGGCGAAACCAACACCGACGACCTGTCGCCTGCACCAGACGCCTGGTCGCGCCCGGACATCCCGCTGCACGCCCTGGCCATGCTGAAAATGGCCCGTGACGGTATCGTGCCGGACGTTCAAGGCTCCATCGGCCCGATGAAGCAAATCGAAGAAATGCGCGGTCAGGGCTTCCCTATCGCCTACGTCGGTGACGTAGTCGGTACCGGTTCGTCGCGTAAGTCGGCCACCAACTCCGTACTGTGGTTCTTCGGCGACGACGTTCCTTATGTACCGAACAAGCGTGCAGGCGGCTTCTGCTTCGGCAGCAAAATCGCTCCAATCTTCTACAACACCATGGAAGATGCTGGCGCACTGCCAATCGAGTTCGACGTCAGCAACATCAACATGGGCGACGTGATCGACCTGTACCCGCACGCTGGCAAAGTGTGCAAGCACGGTACTGACGAAGTCATCACCACCTTCGAACTGAAAACTCCCGTTCTGCTGGACGAAGTTCGCGCCGGTGGCCGTATCCCTCTGATCATCGGCCGCGGCCTGACCGAGAAGGCTCGTGCCGAGCTGGGTCTGGGCCCTACCGATCTGTTCAAAAAGCCTGAAGCACCTGTTGAAAGCACCAAGGGTTTCACCCTGGCGCAAAAAATGGTCGGCAAGGCCTGCGGCGTGACTGGCGTTCGTCCAGGCACTTACTGCGAGCCGAAGATGACCACCGTAGGTTCTCAGGACACCACCGGTCCAATGACCCGTGACGAACTGAAAGACCTGGCGTGCCTGGGCTTCTCCGCTGACCTGGTGATGCAGTCGTTCTGCCACACCGCGGCCTATCCAAAGCCGATCGACGTCACCACGCACCACACCCTGCCAGACTTCATCATGACCCGTGGCGGTGTTTCCCTGCGTCCGGGCGACGGCATCATCCACAGCTGGCTGAACCGCATGCTGCTGCCTGACACCGTCGGCACCGGTGGCGACTCCCACACTCGCTTCCCAATGGGCATTTCGTTCCCTGCAGGTTCGGGTCTGGTAGCGTTCGCCGCAGCCACTGGCGTAATGCCACTGGACATGCCGGAGTCGGTTCTGGTTCGCTTCAAAGGCGAAATGCAGCCGGGCATCACCCTGCGTGACCTGGTCCACGCCATTCCTTACGTCGCTATCCAGAAAGGTCTGCTGACGGTCGAGAAGAAAGGCAAGATCAACGAATTCTCGGGTCGCATCCTGGAAATCGAAGGTCTGGACAACCTGAGCATCGAGCAAGCGTTCGAACTGTCCGACGCCTCGGCAGAACGTTCGGCGGCTGGCTGCACCATCAAGCTGTCCAAAGAATCGATCACCGAATACCTGAACTCCAACATCACCCTGCTGCGCTGGATGATTGCGGAAGGTTACGGCGACGTGCGTACCCTTGAGCGTCGCGCTCAAGCGATGGAAGCCTGGGTTGCCAACCCTGAGCTGATGGAAGCCGATGCTGACGCCGAATACGCGCACATCATCGAAATCGATCTGGCCGACATCAAAGAGCCTGTGCTCTGCGCACCAAACGACCCGGATGACGCTCGCCTGCTGTCCAGCGTTACCGGCGAGAAGATCGACGAAGTGTTCATCGGTTCGTGCATGACCAACATCGGCCACTTCCGCGCTGCGGGCAAGTTGCTGGACAAAGTCAAAGGTCAGCTGCCAACCCGTCTGTGGCTGTCGCCTCCGACCAAAATGGACGCTCACCAACTGACCGAAGAAGGCTACTACGGCATCTACGGCAAAGCTGGCGCACGTATGGAAATGCCAGGTTGCTCGCTGTGCATGGGTAACCAGGCACGTGTTGAGCCGAACTCCACCGTGGTGTCGACGTCGACCCGTAACTTCCCGAACCGTCTGGGTGACGGCGCCAACGTTTACCTGGCTTCGGCTGAGTTGGCGTCGGTGGCTTCGATCCTGGGCCGTCTGCCTTCGGTTGAGGAATACATGGCCTACGCGGCAGAGATCAACACCATGGCAGCGGACGTGTACCGCTACCTGAGTTTTGATCAGATCGCTGAATTCCGTGAGTCGGCAGCCAACGCCAACATCCCGGTCATTCAAGCGTAAGCTGATGCCGTAACGAAAAAGCCCCGGTTCTCCTATGAGAGCCGGGGCTTTTTCTTGCCTGCGCTTCGGGTTTTACAGCAGTGGCGCTACCACCTGCTGCTCACGTGGCCAGGCATCCAGCACCGCCTTGCACAGCGTGGCCAGCGGGATGGCAAAAAACACCCCCCAAAAGCCCCACAAACCGCCGAACAGCAACACCGCACAAATGATGGCCACCGGGTGCAAACTCACCGCCTCAGAGAACAACAATGGCACCAGCACGTTGCCGTCCAGGGTCTGAATGATCCCGTACACCGCCATCAGGTAGATGAACTGGTCGCTCCAGCCCCACTGAAACAACGCAATCAGCATGACCGGCACCGTCACCACCACCGCGCCCACATACGGCACCACCACCGACACACCTACCAGCAACGCCAGCAAGGCTGCGTAGTTCAGGCCCATGGTCACGAAGGCGATATAAGTCACGCCGCCGCAGATGATGATTTCAATAACCTTGCCGCGAATATAGTTGGCGATCTGCCGGTTCATTTCCTCGGCCACACGGGTAATCAGCGCACGCTCGCGGGGTAAATAACCGCGAACCCAACGGCCAATCAGCGCACGGTCTTTCAGGAAGAAGAACACTAGAATCGGCACCAGTACCAGATAGATCATGATGTTGACCAACATCGGCAAACTGGACAGCGAGAATGTTAGCGCCAACTGGCCAAACTTGCCGATCTCACCGCGCGCCACTTCGATGGCTTGCAGCACTTGCTCGTCCGACACCAGATGCGGGTAACGCTCAGGCAGCAACAACAGCAGCGACTGCCATTTGGCGAGCATGCCCGGCAATTCATTGAACAAGGTGATCAACTGGTGCCACAGCAAGGGCACGACCACGATCATAAATACCAGCAGCAGCCCCATGAACAGGGCAAACACCAGGCCAACCGCCGCCCCGGCAGGCACTCGCAGGCGTTCAAGCGCCACCACCAGGCCCTGCATCAGATACGCCAGCACCATGCCGGCCAATACCGGCGCAAGCATACCGCCCAAGGTCAGCACCGCCGTAAAGGCCAGCACCAATAACACCGCCAGCACCACGGCCTCCTCATCAGAGAAGTAGCGCTGCACCCAATTTCGTAACACGTTGAACATCGAAATTCCTTAAGAGAAAGCGCCGCCCGGCCTCAGGCCTTGCGTAACCAGTAGCGATAGGTGCCAGAATCTTCTTCTTCACGCAGCAGCTCATGCCCTGCCAGACGTGCGAAAGCCCGAAAATCGCGTAGCGAACCGGCGTCCGTCGCGATGACTTTCAAGGTCTGCCCTTGGGCCAGACGGTTAAGCTCCAGCTTGGCCTTGAGCAACGGCAGTGGGCAGCTCAGGCCACTGGCATCCACTAGCGCATCATGCGCCAACGCATCAGTCATTTCTTACTTCCTCAGGCATGCCTATGGGTGGCATTTTTTAGCTCGCTAGAATACCCCAAGCAGACCGCCACTGGTCGCCAGCCGAGTGTCCAGCTACAGTAAGCGCTTTATTGATTAGAGCTTTGTGCATGAACTTTCTGCGCCCGACCCTGTTGACGCTCGCTTGCCTGCTCGCATCACCGAGTTTCGCAGACGATTTACCGTCTCTGGGTGACGCCAGCTCGGCCATCGTGTCTCCGCAGCAAGAGTATCAACTCGGCCGTGCCTGGTTGAGCATGCTGCGCAGCCAGGTGTCGCAGCTTAACGACCCGCAACTCAAGGACTACGTCGAAACCAGCGTCTACAAACTGGTCGAAACCAGCCAGGTGCAGGACCGTCGTCTGGAGTTCATTCTGATCAACAGCCCGCAGCTCAACGCCTTCGCGGCGCCCGGCGGGATTATCGGGGTCAACGGCGGGTTGTTCCTCAATGCCCAGACCGAAGGCGAATACGCCTCAGTGCTGGCCCACGAACTTGCTCACTTGTCGCAACGCCACTTTGCCCGCGGTGTAGAAGCCCAGCAACGCATGCAACTGCCCATGATGGCGGCCCTGCTCGCCGGTATTGTGATCGCCGCCTCGGGCGCCGGTGACGCCGGTATTGCCACCATCGCCGGCACCCAGGCAGCGGCCTTTCAGGAGCAACGACGGTTCTCGCGCCAGAACGAGCAAGAGGCTGACCGTATCGGCATCCTCAACCTTGAAAAGGCCGGTTACGACCCGCGCTCCATGCCCACCATGTTTGAGCGCTTGATGCGCCAATACCGCTTTGACGCCAAGCCGCCTGAATTTTTGCTGACTCACCCGGTGACCGAGTCGCGTATTGCCGACACCCGCAACCGTGCTGAGCAGGCCAAAATCGGCGGCACCGAAGACAGCCTGCGCTATCAACTGATTCGCGCACGGGTCCAACTGCAATACGAAGACACACCAGGTCTGGCCGCCAAGCGGTTCCGCCAGCAGTTGGATGAAAACCCAAAAAATGACGTCGCCCGTTATGGTCTGGCGATTGCCCAAATCAAGGGCAGCCAGTTCAACGAAGCCCGCACCACCCTGAAGCCGTTGCTGGACAAAGCCCCCAACGACATCACCTACAACCTGGCGCAAATCGAGCTGGACATGGACAGCAACCGCCTGGCCGATGCCCAGCAGCGGGTCGACAGAATGCGCACGCTGTACCCTGGCAACTACCCGTTAAATCAGGTCCGGGTCGACTTGCTGCTCAAGCAAAACCGCCCGGCCGATGCCGAAAAAGCCTTGGACGCCCTGCTCAAAAGCCGCCCGGATGACCCGGACGTCTGGTATCAGGTGGCAGAAACACGCGGGTTGTCGGGCAACATCATTGGCCTGCACCAGGCCCGCGCCGAGTACTTCGCCTTGATGGGCGACTACCGTCAGGCCATCCAGCAAATCGCCTTTGCGAAAAAGCTCACCAACAACTTCCAGCTGTCGTCACGCCTCGATGCACGCCAGCGCGAGCTGATGGATCAAGAGCGGGCGATCAAAGACATGATGAACTGATTAACAGCGCATCACTCCTTCGTGTGGGAGCGGGCTTGCTCGCGATTCTGGCAGCTCGGTCTATCAGGTTGACCGCGTTGGTCCCATCGCGAGCAAGCCCGCTCCCACAGGTTGGTGAACCCTTTAGG
>NZ_JASCPQ010000122.1:0-13400 GCF_029959305.1 Pseudomonas sp. PS01297 | reverse complement strand
TCGCGACAGCGCCACGGGGGAGCACCTCAACGTCGTCAAAGTGCAAGCGGGCAACAGCGATATCCAGGTCTTGCAGTGGGACGCGGGGCGTCCGCAGGGCATGCCCGATAACGGCCTGCGCTTTAGCTTGTCAGATCATCTGGGCAGTAGCGTTCTGGAGCTTGATGGCAAGGCCGGGTTGATTACTCAGGAAAGCTATTACCCGTTCGGCGGTACGGCGTGGTGGGCGGCCAGGAGCACCTTGCAGGGGCAGTACAAAATCACCCGCTATTCGGGCAAGGAGCGCGATGCGAGCGGGCTCTACTACTTTGGCTTCCGGTACTACGCACCATGGCTTCAGCGTTGGGTCAGCGCAGACCCGGCCGGTGAGATTGATGGCTTGAATCTGTTCGCGATGGTGAGCAACAACCCCATCACGTTTAAAGACCTGTTGGGCCTCAATGGCGGCAACCCGGATACCCGGCCACTGCGCATCCAGGCGCTGGACACGTTTTTGCGAGTGAACCACCCACATATTTATCCGTCCCCTCTGGATTACGTAGATTATCGGTACACCTTAAATGCCAGATATGAAAACACACCCATGGTCGCTGCTGTGAGTGCCGTGAGAGCTGCCGGATACAGTTACGACGAGATGGGTAGTTATAACGAGTCTGTGAGCATTGCTGCGCCCAATCCGGTCAACATCTTTAGCGGGTTGACCGATGCCTATATTGCCTCTGCCAACTATTTCAATGAAACCGCCAGATTTATGACCAATCCATCGGTCAACCCGGATCCAGGCCGATGGACGGGGCGCAACATCCTGCACACCTTTGAAGACATGCAGCCTGTAGACAGCATGTTTGGCACTGCCAGCATGGCGCCTCTGAAGGCGGCGTTGACGCTCGAAAGGACCGAAGCCGTGACCATGCTCGATACCCACATTCGCCAATACCCCAGCGGTCAAACCACCACCTATCGCGGGCATCGTGTTTCCGATGTGGGCTTAAAGGCGTTAACTGCCCATGCCGGCAAAGGCGACGTACTGCGTACCGAGCAGTTTTTGTCGGTCAGCGACATGCGCAGTGTTGCCAAGAAATTCTCTGGCGGCGCCTATGACACTCGGCCAGGTGTGTTCAATGAGGTCATGCTGACGGTGAAGGGTAGCAGTGCATTACAGCTCTATTCACCCGTGAATGAAGCTGAGCGAATCTACCCGCTTGAGACCGCCTTCACGATTGAGCACCCAGGGCTATCAGGCTTGGGGCTAAGAGCATATGCACCCTCGGCCACGCATTTCGTCTTGCGCGAAGTATCGGTCTCTGCGCAAAGACGAAGGACGCTGCCTTTTATGACGGATCCCGGCGCCCGGCGTTAGAACGGCGCATCACCCAAAATGGTCGCGCGGTGCATCACGCGACGGTTAGGGCGGTAGTCGTCCACGGCGTAATGCTGGGTGACGCGGTTGTCCCAGAAGGCCACGTCGTTTTCTTGCCAGCGCCAGCGGATGGTGTATTCAGGGCGGGTGGCGTGGGCAAACAGCAACTTCAAAATCGCGTCGCTTTCGGCCTCTGACAGCTCATTGATTTTGGTGGTGAAGCCTTCATTGACGAACAGCGATTTACGCCCGCTCACCGGGTGCGTGCGCACCACCGGATGGGACAGCGGCGGATTGTTTTTGCGGGTCTGTTCCCAGCGAGCAAGGTCTTCGGGGGTCGAGCCAAAACGCTCCAGCGGGAACGATTTGGTGAAGTCGTGGGTGGCGGTCAGGCCGTCCAGTAGCACTTGCAGCGGTTTGGACAAGCCCTCAAAGGCCGCGATGCCGCTGGCCCATAAGGTATCGCCGCCGAAGGCCGGCAACTGCTTGGCGCTCAAAACTGCACCCAGCGCAGGGGTTGGCAAAAAGGTCACGTCGGTGTGCCACACCGCGTTGTCGCGTACGTCGGTCACGGCCGTGTCCAGCACCAGCACTTCAGGCTGCTCCGGTACGTTGGGGTAAATCGGGTGAATGTGCAGGTCACCAAAGTTGGCGGCAAAACGCGCTTGCTGTTGCGGGGTGATGACCTGGTTTTTGAAGAAAATAACCTGGTGCTGAAGCAACGCCTGCTCGATGGCATCGCGCTGTTCCAGGCTCAGTGGCTGGGTCAGGTCAACGCCGTCAATCTCGGCGCCAAGGGCAGAGCTAATGGGGGTAACGGTCAGGCTCATGGTCGTCTCGCTAGCAGCGCGCCGATGGGTCGGCGTCGTGTGATATTCGGTGTAATTAGTGAACCTGGCCGTGCCACGGCACCAGTTTGCGTTGCAGAGCGCGCAGGCCCATTTCCATGGCGAAGGCGATGATGGCAATTACCAGAATGCCCAGCACCACTACATCTGTGACTAAAAACTGTGCGGCAGACTGCACCATAAAACCCAGGCCGCTGGTGGCGGCGATCAGCTCTGCGGCAACTAACGTCGACCAGCCGACCCCGAGGCCAATGCGGATACCGGTCAAAATATCCGGCAAGGCGCTCGGCATAATCACATGGCGGATCAACTGCCAGCGCGTGGCGCCCAACGACTGTGCGGCGCGGATCTTGGCCGGGTCGACGGTGCGCACGCCGGTGGCGGTCGCAATCGCAATCGGGGCAAAAATCGCCAGGTAAATCAGCAGCACTTTCGACAGCTCGCCAATGCCGCACCAGATCACGATCAGCGGCAAGTAAGCCAGCGGCGGGATCGGGCGGTAGAACTCGATCAGCGGGTCGAAAATGCCCCGCGCAATGCGGTTATGGCCAATGGCAATGCCCACCGGCACGGCGGTCAAAATCGCAAAGCCAAGCCCCAGGCCGATACGGCTCAGGCTCGCGCTCAAGTGCTGCCACAGGGTGGAATCCATGTAGCCTTTGGTCGCCAGCAACCAGCCCTTTTCCAGCACGGCAGATGGTGGCGGTAAAAACAGCGGTTCGATCAAGCCGGCGGCGGTCACGCCCCACCAGGCAAGGATCAACGTGGCGAGGGTCAGCACGCTGATCCAGCGTGTGCTCAGGCTGCGCTTTGCCGGGCGCGGCGCGTGAGGTGCAGCAACGGGGGCTGCGGCGACTTCATAACTGCTCATGCGCGCTCCTGCCGCTGGGCGGCACCACGTTGTGAAAACACGCGCTCAAGCACGTGTTCACGGGTTTCGATAAAGCGGGGGTCGGACTTGATCGAGCGAGCGGACTCGCCAGCGTTATAACGCTGACCGAAATCCAGGGTCAGGCGCTCAACGATACGGCCAGGGTTGGGCGCCAACAGAATCAGATCCGTGGCCAAAAACACGGCCTCTTCAATGTCGTGGGTAATCAGGAACACGGGTTTGTCGGTGCGTTTGCACACTTGCAGCAACAGCTCTTGCATCTGTTCACGGGTGAACGCATCGAGGGCGCCGAAGGGTTCGTCCATCAGCAGCACACGCGGGTCGGCCGCCAAGGCACGGGCCAGGCCCACGCGCTGGCGTTGACCGCCCGACAGCTCCCACACACGGCGCTTTTCAAAGCCCGACAAATCCACCAGCGCGAGCATTTCACGGGCGCGCGCTTCGCGTTTGTTGCGCGCAACGCCGGCCAGTTCCAGGCCGAAAGCCACGTTGGCCAACACGTCTTGCCAGGGCAGCAAAACGTCGTCTTGAAACACCACGCCGCGTTCGGCGCTCGGGCCTTTGACCGGGGCGCCATCCAGAGTGATGCGCCCGGCGCTAGGTTCAACAAAACCGGCAATCAGGTTGAGCAGCGAGGTTTTCCCGCTGCCCGAAGGGCCAAGTGCAACCAGCAGCTGCTGAGGTCCGAGATTGACGGAAATATCCGACAGCACCGGCTCAGCTGCGCCTGGGTACTGTGCGCTGATGCGCTCCAGTGATAACAAGGCCATGACGGTCGATTCCTCAGTTGGCGTAGGTTATTGAGTGACGAACTGGGCGGTCACTGACGGTGCGTAATCCGGCAGCACAGCGTCGACCTTGCCTTGCTCTTTCAGGAAGGCGGCGGTGTCAGTCAGGGCTTTGGTGGTCGGTGCACCCAGCAGCACTTTTTGTTCAGCCGCTACCGGGTAAACGTTGCCTTCCAGCAGGCCAGGAATGTCAGCAGCCTTGGCGCCGGAAAGTTTCACAACCTTGTCGACGTTGCTTGGGTTGGCAACCCAGGTTTTAGGGTCCTTGTTGTAGTCGGCGTAGGCATCCAGGGTGACTTTAGCGAATTCCTTGACGATTTCCGGGTGCTTGGCCGCGTAGTCTTTGCGCACAATCCAGGCATCAAAGGTGGGAGCGCCGAGCTTGCCCAGTTCGCCAGAGGTGATCAGCACTTTGCCGTTCTCTTTGGCCACACCCAGTGCCGGGTCCCACACGTAGGTAGCGTCGATATCACCGCGTTTCCAGGCCGCGATAATGGCCGGTGGCGCGAGGTTCAGGATGGTCACTTTGGACGGATCGATGTTCCAGTGTTTCAGCGCTGCCAGCAGGCTGTAATGGCCGGTCGATACAAACGGTACGGCGATTTTTTTGCCTACCAGGTCTTGTGGGCTGTTGATGCCCGAGCCGTTGCGGGCTACCAGGGCTTCAGCGCCGCCGATCTGGGTGGCGACCAAAAAGGTTTCGACCGGAACACCGCGGGTGATGGCGGCGGTCAGCGGGCTCGATCCCAGGTAGCCGATCTGCACGTCGCCCGAGGCGATGGCGGCAATGATGTCGGCACCGTTATCAAATTTGCGCCAGTTGATTTTGGCGTCGGTGGCTTTTTCGTAAGCGCCGTCAGCCTGGGCCACTTTGGCCGGGTCAACGGTGGTTTGGTAAGCCACGGTGACGTCGTTGGCGGCTTGCGCAAAGAAACTGGCACCGGCCAGAGAGAGTGCAGCCAAAAGGCGTAGGGGGGTGTTCAGTTTCATCTGGGGGAATCCTCGGCTGGCGGCCGTTAATTGGCTGGATGCGAGGTTAAATGATCTAAGAATGAGTAAATAAATAACTTTTATGCATTAGCTTATGAAGTTATTGATCCTTCTTTACGTGCGCGCGCACGAGCTTTAACGGGTTTTTCCGGTCACACAAAATCGCTTCAGCGCCGTGACATGAACGCTTATTAAAAATTTCATAAAAATCTATTTATAAATAAGACCAAAGGCCGATAGCATCCGCCCGCGTGGTCGTAGGAAATTTCCTTTAATATGCCAATAAGTTATGAAGGATCTTGAAATAATTCTTTTTTGGTTTATAAAAAAGTCTTTAACCTACGTACACACCGCAGATGACTAGACAAAGGTCGTAAACCTCAAACGTTACGATTGACTTGGCAGTCACTGTCTGGCGCTAATCGCGCATCTGGAGCACCGAGACGTCAGATTTCGGGCTAAAGAACTACAAAAATTAGAATTCAAAGGAGCAGCACCATGAAGAAGTCCACCGTTGCCGTGGCTGTAGCCCTCGGCTTGCTGGCGCAACAAGCGAGCGCTGAAGGGTTCATCGAAGACAGCAAAGCGACGCTGAAACTGCGTAACTTCTACATCAACACCGACAACCGCGACGCAGGCACTAAAGCTGCAGGCGCTCAGAGCAAGCAAGAAGAGTGGGGCCAAGGCTTCCAGGTGGATTACACCTCGGGCTTTACCGCAGGTACTGTGGGCTTCGGTCTGGATGCTATCGCTCTGCTGGGCGTACGTCTTGATTCGGGCGGCGGCACCAACGGCGCTACCTCGACCTCGTACGGCGGCACTGTGTTCCCGAGCAAGTCCAACGGCAAAGCGGTTAATGACTTCTCAAGCCTGGGCGTGACTGCCAAAGCCAAGTTCTCCCAGACCGAACTGCGGTACGGCACCCTGATGCCGAAACTGCCGGTCATCTCCTATAACGATGGTCGTCTGCTGCCACAGACCTTTGAAGGTGGCCAGGTCACCTCCAACGAGATCAAGGACCTGACCCTGATCGCCGGTCAGATCGAGCACGTTAAAGGCCGTAACTCCAGCAGCAACGAACAAATGTCCATTGGTGGTGCGAACGCTCGTACAGCCAACAGCAACAAGTTCGTCTATGCCGGTGGTGACTACAAAATCAACAAAGACCTGTTGGTTCAGTACTACTACGGCAACCTGGACAAGTTCTACAAACAGAACTTCCTGGGCCTGGTCCACAACTGGGCAATCGGCCCGGGCGTGTTGAAGTCTGACCTGCGCTACTTCAACAGCAAAGACGACGGCCGTAATGGTTACGACCCTGCGTACTACAGCAGCGGCAACTACCAGAGCCTGGCGAGCGGCAAAGGCAAGGTCGACAACAACCTGTACAGCGCCTTGTTCCTGTACTCGGTTGAAGGCCACACCTTCGGTGGCGGCTACCAGGTCAGCAACGGCAGCAGCGACTTCCCTTGGCTGAACCAGGGCGACGGTTCGTCGAACTACACCATCACCGACTCGCAAATCCAGAAGTTCGGCCGTGCTGGCGAACGTACCTGGCAAGCACGCTACTCGTATGACTTCGCCAAGGTTGGCGTACCTGGCCTGACCGCCGGTGCTGTGTACCTGCGCGGCAACAACATCGACACTTACAACGCCAGCAAAGTACAAACCAATGATGGCGCGACCGAGTGGGAACGCGACATCACCGTGGCTTACGTTGTTCAGGAAGGTGCTCTGAAGAACCTGGGCTTCATGTGGAAAAACGCCATGTGGCGCAACACCATTGCTGGCCAGCGCAACCAGGACGAAAACCGTGTGATCGTGAGCTACTCGATCCCACTGTTGTAAGTCGGTTGTAGCGAAAAAAAGTAAGACGTAAAAGTAAGAAAAATCCTGCCCGGCGCAATGCCGGGCAGGGTGTTTACCGAAGGGCCAGACGGCTCATTCGTAACACATTGAGTAGTCGCAGCTCCTTGCCGCTCCCCTTGCCTAAACCTGAATCCAGAGTGGACCTGGTGCTTTGTCGCGTCCAATGAAACAGTTTTTAGTATTCCTTTTGGTTCTAATTAAATCGATATTTATTCTTTTTAATTAGTTCGTGAAGCAGGCAGAGTAAGCCCATCACGCCCCGCCACTCACGACAAAAAAGGAGCTGCACCATGAGCCTAAGACTTGGCGATATCGCCCCCGATTTTGAACAGGATTCCAGCGCTGGCACCATCAAGTTTCACGATTGGCTGGGCGACAGCTGGGGCATTTTGTTTTCTCATCCGGCTGACTTCACGCCGGTGTGCACCACTGAACTGGGCTTCACCGCCAAGCTCAAGGATGAGTTTGCCAAGCGTGGCGTCAAGGCCATCGCGCTGTCGGTTGACCCGGTAGACTCGCACCACAAGTGGATTGGCGACATCAACGAAACGCAAAATACAGTCGTCAACTTCCCGATCCTGGCCGACGCCGATCGCAAGGTCAGCGACCTCTACGACTTGATCCACCCTAACGCCAGCGACACCCTTACCGTGCGCTCACTGTTCGTGATTGACCCGAACAAAAAGATCCGCCTGACCATTACTTATCCGGCCAGCACGGGGCGTAACTTCAACGAAATTCTGCGTGTGGTTGATTCGCTGCAACTCACCGACAACTACAAAGTGGCCACCCCGGCCAACTGGCAAGACGGCGACGAAGTGGTGATCGTGCCATCGCTCAAAGACGAAGACGAAATCAACAAACGCTTCCCTAAAGGTTATCGCGCTGTGAAGCCCTACCTGCGCCTGACACCACAGCCAAACAAGTAACGCTTACAACGTGTAGCCGCTGCCGCAGGCTGCGATGGACTGCGCAGCAGGCCCAAGGGGCTGAAGGCCCTTCGGGCCTTATCGCAGCCTGCGGCAGCGGCTACAGGTGTTCTTCTTCAATGTCACAGGGTTTTGGCCGTTTCGACGGCCTTTTTTTTGCCTGCTAATTCATATGCGTTTAAGGAATAAACAAATGAACAAATATGATTTATGGATATAAAAAACACCTGTTAAGGTCAGTTCCATCTAAGCGAAAACGCTGACAGAAAATTGAAAAATTTCATTCAAGGAAACCGTAAATGCTGGTTGTGACAATCGGAGGTAGCCCAAGTCAACGCTCCCGTTCCGGGGTGTTGCTGGACCGCGCCAAACACTGGCTCAACCAGAATGGCGTCGAAGTGGTGAGTTACCAGGTACGTGACTTCCCGGCTGAAGACCTGCTGCATGCGCGTTTCGACAGTCCAAAAATTATCGACCTGCTGGAGCAGATTGATCGGGCCGACGGCCTGGTGATTGCGACTCCGGTGTACAAGGCCTCTTTCAGCGGTGCGCTGAAAACCATCCTCGACCTGCTGCCTGAACGTGCCTTGAGCCACAAAGTGGTGTTGCCCATTGCGACCGGCGGCAGCATCGCCCACATGCTGGCCGTGGACTACGCACTGAAGCCCGTACTGTCAGCGCTCAAGGCCCAGGAAATGCTGCACGGCATCTTTGCCGAAGACAGCCAGATTGCTTACGGCGAAGGCAGCGCTCAGGCGCAGTTGGTGCCGGTGCTGGAACAACGTTTGAACGAGTCACTGGAGCACTTTTACAGCGCCCTGGCCCGTCGCCCAAAACCGCTGGACCCCGACATCCTCAACGAGCGCCTGCGCACGGCTCGCTGGAGTATCTGAACTTAAAAACACCCTGTAGGAGCGAGCTTGCCTCGCGATCTTTGGATCTTTTAAAAGATCGCGAGGCAAGCTCGCTCCTACAGAACAAATAAATAAAGGAGAGCGCCATGCGCCCTGTCATTTTGCGTCGTGGTTTGGCCACACTGCTGGCTGCAGCCGTGTCATTAGGCGTAGCACTGCAAGCCCAGGCCGATACGGTACGTATTGGCTACCAGAAGTACGGCACGCTGGTGCTGCTCAAGGCCAAAGGCACGCTGGAGAAGCGTCTGGCCGATCAGGGCGTCGACGTGCAATGGACTGAATTTCCGGGCGGCCCGCAGCTGCTGGAAGGCCTCAACGTAGGCTCCATCGACTTCGGCGTAACCGGAGAAACCCCGCCCGTGTTTGCCCAGGCCGCCGGTGCCGACCTGCTCTACGTCGCATACGAGCCGCCAGCGCCGACCAGCGAAGCGATTCTGGTGCCCAAAGACTCGACGATCACCTCGGTCAAAGACCTCAAAGGCAAAAAGGTTGTCCTCAACAAAGGCTCCAACGTGCACTACCTGCTGGTGCGCGCCCTTGAAGACGCCGGCCTGAAATACACCGACATCCAGACCGTATTCCTACCGCCAGCGGACGCCCGTGCCGCCTTCGAGCGTGGCAGTGTCGATGCCTGGGTCATTTGGGACCCGTACCAGGCCGCCGCCGAGCAACAGCTGCACGCCCGTACGCTGCGTGACGCGACCGGCATTGCTGACAACCACCAGTTCTACCTGGCGACCAAACCGTTTGCTGAAAAGCACCCCAAAGTCATCGAAACCCTGATCGAAGAAGTGCGCAATGTCGGTGAGTGGGCCAAGGCACACCCTGACGAAGTGACCCAGCAGGTTGCTCCGCTGCTCGGCCTGCCGGTCGATATCACCGAAACCTCGGTGAAGCGTCAGGGTTACGGCGCGCAGTTCCTGACCCCGGAAGTGGTCAACGCGCAGCAAAAAATTGCCGACAGTTTTTACCAGCTCAAGCTCATCCCCAAGCCGTTGACGATTAAAGACGTGATCTGGACGCCGCCCGCCACCGCGGCCACAGCCCCTTAATGCTTGCCGTACCCCTTTAGGAGACCACTCCATGAGCCTCAACATTTTCTGGTTCCTGCCTACCCACGGGGATGGCCATTACCTTGGCACCTCCGAAGGTGCTCGCGCGGTTGATCATGGTTACCTGCAACAAGTGGCGCAAGCCGCAGACCGCCTGGGTTTTGGCGGGGTACTGATCCCGACTGGACGCTCATGCGAAGACTCCTGGCTGGTGGCTGCCTCGCTGATCCCGGTGACCCAACGCCTGAAATTCTTGGTAGCCCTGCGCCCTGGCATCATTTCGCCCACCGTGGCGGCGCGCCAAGCGGCGACCCTGGACCGACTGTCCGGTGGCCGTGCCCTGTTCAATCTCGTCACCGGCGGTGACCCGGACGAACTGGCCGGTGACGGCCTGTTCCTGAGCCACGAAGAACGCTACCAGGCCTCGGTGGAATTCACCCGTATCTGGCGCCGCGTACTGGAAGGCGAAACCGTTGACTACGACGGCCAGCACATCCAGGTCAAAGGCGCCAAGCTGCTCTACCCGCCGATCCAGCAACCGCGTCCGCCACTGTACTTCGGTGGCTCTTCAGAAGCGGCGCAAGACCTGGCCGCCGAACAGGTCGAAATGGTCCTGACCTGGGGCGAGCCGCCGGCTGCGGTCGCAGAAAAAATCCAGCAAGTGCGCGACAAGGCCGCCAAGCTCGGCCGCACCGTGCGCTTCGGTATTCGCCTGCACGTGATCGTGCGTGAAACCAACGAAGAGGCCTGGAAAGCCGCCGACAAACTGATCTCGCACCTGGACGACGACACCATCGCCCGTGCCCAGGCATCACTGTCGCGCTTTGACTCGGTAGGCCAGCAGCGCATGGCTGCGCTGCACGGCGGCAGCCGCGATAACCTCGAAGTCAGCCCTAACCTGTGGGCGGGCGTGGGCCTGGTTCGCGGCGGCGCGGGCACGGCACTGGTCGGCGACGGCCCAACGGTTGCAGCGCGGGTCAAGGAATACGCAGACCTGGGCATCGACACCTTTATTTTCTCGGGTTATCCCCACCTGGAAGAGTCGTACCGCGTGGCTGAACTGCTGTTCCCGCACCTGGACATCGAGCGCCCGGAATTGCCGAAAAGCGCAGGCTACGTGAGCCCGTTTGGCGAAATGGTCGCCAACGACATCCTCCCTAAAGCTGCGTCGCAGAGCTGAGGCGAGCATGAGTACGGCAAAGGCTACAAGCCTTCATAAAATCGCCCACACGTTTGCCCCCTGGGCATTGCCCGTGTTGCTGTTGGCGGTGTGGCAGTTGTCGGTGTCGGCGGGCTGGTTGTCGACGCGGATCCTGCCTTCACCGATTGCAGTGATTGAAGCGGGCGTGGAGTTGGTGCGCAGTGGCGAGATCTGGAAACACCTGGCCATCAGCGGCTGGCGTGCCGGTGTGGGCTTCGCGATCGGTGGCAGCATCGGCCTGGCGCTGGGCTTTATCACCGGCCTGTCGAAGTGGGGCGAGCGCCTGCTCGACAGCTCGGTGCAAATGATCCGTAACGTGCCGCACCTGGCGCTGATCCCGCTGGTGATTTTGTGGTTCGGCATCGACGAGTCAGCGAAGATTTTTCTGGTGGCGTTGGGCACCTTGTTCCCGATCTACCTCAACACGTATCACGGCATCCGCAACGTCGATCCGGCGCTGGTAGAAATGGCGCGCAGCTACGGCTTGTCGGGTTTCAGCCTGTTTTGGCAAGTGATCCTGCCGGGCGCGCTGCCGTCGATTCTGGTTGGCGTGCGCTTCGCCCTGGGCTTTATGTGGCTGACGCTAATCGTGGCTGAAACCATCTCCGCAAGCTCCGGCATTGGCTACCTGGCGATGAACGCCCGGGAGTTCCTGCAGACCGACGTGGTGGTCTTGGCCATTGTGATGTACGCGATCCTCGGCAAGCTGGCAGACACTGCCGCCCGAGGTCTGGAACGTGTCTGGTTGCGCTGGCACCCGGCTTATCAAGTGCCAAAAGGCGGTGCCGCATGACAGCTCAACAACCTCCGCATTTGCGTCAGGGCATCCCGCTGGTGGTCAAGGGCCTGCAAAAAGCCTTTGGCGATCGTCTGGTGCTGCGTGGCATCAACCTGCACATCCCGGCGGGCCAGTTTGTCGCCATTGTGGGCCGCAGCGGCTGCGGCAAAAGCACCTTGATGCGCCTGCTGGCCGGGCTTGACCAGCCCACGGGCGGCGAACTGCTGGCCGGCAGCGCGCCGCTGCAAGAAGCCCGTGAAGACACCCGCTTAATGTTTCAGGAAGCGCGCTTGCTGCCCTGGAAAAAAGTCATCGACAACGTGGGCCTTGGCCTTAAAGGCGACTGGCGACCAAAAGCCCTCAAGGCGCTGGAAGAAGTCGGCCTGGCCGAGCGCGCCAATGAATGGCCAGCGGCCTTGTCGGGCGGGCAAAAACAGCGTGTAGCGCTGGCCCGCGCCTTGATTCATCAACCGCGTTTGCTACTGCTGGACGAACCCTTGGGTGCACTGGATGCGCTGACCCGCATCGAGATGCAACAACTGATCGAACGCCTGTGGCGCCAGCATGGCTTCACCGTATTACTGGTGACCCACGACGTCAGCGAATCGGTTGCGATTGCTGACCGGGTCATCCTGATCGAAGACGGTGAAGTGGGGCTCGACCTCACCGTCGAACTGCCGCGCCCTCGGGTGCGTGGTTCACATCGACTGGCGGCACTGGAAACCGAAGTGCTTCACCGAGTGCTCGCTTTACCTGGCTCGCCACCTGAGCCAGACCCTGTTGCACCGCTGCCGACGCAACTGCGTTGGGCGCTTTAAACCTACTTTTCTCAAGACAGGAATCGACACCATGACCATCAAAGCCATCAACGTTCGTAACCAATTCAAAGGCCACATCAAAGAAATCGTCCTGGGCGACGTACTGTCCGAAATCGACGTACAAACCGCCTCCGGCATCGTCACCTCCGTCATCACCACCCGCTCGGTCAAAGAGCTGGAACTGGTGGTCGGCAGCGAAGTGATCGCCTTCGTAAAATCCACCGAAGTGTCCATCGCCAAGTTGTAACCCATGCCAAGACCCACAACCCCGAAAGGCGCGAGCCCTTCGGGGTTTTTTTATGGGTGAAAAGATCGCGAGGCAAGCTCGCTCCTACACAAGGGAGACAGATTCAGATTCACAGGCGGGGTCCGCTATTGCCGCGACGACACTAACCTTTTTCTTTTGATGCTTATTCACAAGGAAAGGGAATGGCAGATTCGGCTCATGGATGTCGGTTACGAACAGGAAGATATTCCGAAAGTGGCCGTATTTATCTGGTCACTGCAGTGGTGAAGAATCGTGAGCCTTTTTTCAGTGATTTTCTTGTCGCTCGCTTATTGATCAATGAACTGAAGCGAACTCATCAAGAATGTTACGTCACATCACTGGCGTGGGTCGTGATGCCGGATCACTTTCATTGGCTGATCGAGCTCAAGCACGCCAGTCTTTCAACGGTGATGCAACGGACAAAATCACGTGCGGCCATGAGCATTGGCGTTGCACAAGGAAGCCCGCTCAAGCTTTGGCAAAAGGGCTATCACGACCGGGCAATCCGTTATGACGAAGATGTGGTTCATGCTGCCCGCTATATCGTTGCCAACCCCTTGCGGGCAGGCTTGGTCAAGCGTTTGGGTGACTACCCTCACTGGGATGCCATCTGGCTATAAACACACCGCCCCACTGTAGGAGCGAGCTTGCCTCGCGATCTTTTAAACGATCAAAAGATCGCGAGGCAAGCTC
>NZ_JASCPQ010000121.1:0-13489 GCF_029959305.1 Pseudomonas sp. PS01297 | reverse complement strand
GGCTTGCTCGCGATGCAGTCAACCCGGTATGCCTGTTACACGTTGTCGATCCAATCGCGAGCAAGCCCGCTCCCACACAGGTCAAGTGCGCTTAAATTCACACTGTCGAAAAGCGAATCCGGAACGCAGCGCCACCCAGCGGTGAGTCGTCCAGGGTCAGTTGGGCGTCGTAGCTTTCGATGATGTCTTTAACCACCGCCAACCCGATGCCCTGCCCCGGATGCTGCCGGTCCAGCCGTTCGCCACGCTGCAAAATACGCGCGCGCTGGTCGAGGGGCACGCCCGGCCCGTCATCTTCTACGCACACTTCAATGCCCAGAGCATTTCGATGCAGGCTGACCCGCACTTGCCGCAGGCACAGCCGGTAGGCGTTTTCCAGCAGGTTACCGAGCAACTCCAGCAAGGCGTTCTGTTCAATCGGCACATGGCTGAGCGGGGCAATGTCGTAGCTGACCTTGACCTGCTTGTCGCGATAGACCTTGTCCAGTGTGTTGCACAGGCTTTCAACCACCGGCAGCAGTTCAACCTGATGGCGCACCAGACCACTTTTACGCAAGCTGGCCCGCTGCAATTGATAGCTGATTTGCTGGTTCATGCGTTCAATCTGGGTTTGCAGCACTTTGGCCTGTTCACGCTCGGTGGGGCGTTGCGCCATGCTTTCACTTACACCCTGCAACACCGCCAGCGGCGTTTTCAGGCTGTGGGCCAGGTCATCCAGAGAATCTCGGTAGCGCGAACGCTGCTCACGTTCGCTTTGCAGCAAACGGTTCAGCGAGCCGGTTAAACGCAGCAATTCGCGAGGATGCTGCTCGCTCAAGCTCTCGCGTTCGCCGGTTTCGATTTCATCCAGTTCCTGACTTAAGCGCCGCAATGCCTGTAACCCCCACGTCAGACCGATCCACAACAGCGCCAGCAAAACAAATAGCGCCGCGCCAAACCCCAGGTAGAGGTTTTCGCGCAGTCCGGCGAGTGTCAGGTTGTATTCACGCATGGGTTGCAACGCCACAAAACTGAACGCCGCCGTTCGTCCCCCCAGCGATTTAACCTCAACGTCGTAGACAAAAAACTCCTGACCGCTGTCTTCCCGGATGCTTGCAAACTCATTACCGCGCCCGTCGTAACGGGGCTTGTAATTGATGTTTTCTTCTTGCGTGGCCCGCGAACGCCACACCAGGCGGCCGTCGCGGTCATAGATGTAGCCCAGCAAGCGACTGTCCGGCAGGTTGAGTTCCTCATCCGGCAACAAGGTCGGCATTTTGAGGTGGTTTTTTTCAACCTTCGCCGCCGAAATCAGCGTTGTCACATCAGAGGCCAGGCGCTGCTCAATGGCATCTTTGAGGGCAAGGCTAAACGCACCTTGCATGGCCGGCAGCAGCGCGAGCATAAAAAGGACGGCCAACAAGGTGGCCGCCAGCATTAACCGAACGCGAAGTGAACGTATCAACGACAGCGCTCAGTAAACAGGTACCCCAAGCCGCGTACCGTGTCGATTGGCTTAAAGCCGCTTTCCCCCTCAAGCTTGCGACGCAGGCGCCCGACCAGCACCTCGATCACATTCGGATCACGTTCCTCGTCATCCGGGTACAGCTGTTCCATCAGTCGGTCCTTGGCCACCACTTGCTGATGATGGCGCATCAGGTATTCCAGAATCCGGTACTCGTAGGCGGTCAGTGGCAACGGCTTGTCGTCCAGCACTGCTTGTTTGCGATTGATGTCGAGCACCAACCCACCCGCGACGATGGTCGACTGGGTGAAACCGCTGGAACGACGCAACAGCGCATTGAGACGGGCCTCAAGCTCTTCGAACTGGAACGGCTTGACCACGTAATCGTCGGCACCGGCCGCCAGCCCTTCGACTTTGTCTTGCCAGTTACCCCTCGCGGTGAGGATCAGGATCGGGAAGGTCTTGCCCCGCGCCCGCAACTGACGAATCAATTCCAGCCCGCCCATACCCGGCAAACCCAAATCAATCATCGCCAGATCGTGATTGAACTGCTCGGTCTGGTACAACGCCTCATCGGCATTGGCCACCGCCTCGACCACATGGCCGCTTTCAGTCAGACGGGTTTGCAAGTGATGGCGCAACAGCGCCTCATCTTCAACCACCAGCAATTTCATCGCGCTCTCCCAAGCCTTTCGCGTCACTAAGGACGTGAGTCCACCACCTATACATTTACCAGCCTAGCCTTTACAGAATAAGGCGTAGGCCCTGAACACACTCTGAACAATTGCACCGCCAGCACAAGGCCAGCAGAATGCACGCCATGAATAGATCTTCAGACTTGCCAGCCTGTTGCACGCCGCTTGGCTGCGACTGGCCCTTGCCCATTGCGCTGCCCGGTAGCGTATGGCGCAGCACCGCCTTCGACCCGGCGCAACTGACCCCGGACGACTTTACCCGCAGCGGTCTGCACCTGCCTGCGAGTATTCAACGATCAGTGGCAAAACGCCAAGCCGAATTTCTGGCCGGCCGCCTGTGTGCCCGCGATGCGGTGCTGCACCTGGACGGCACCCGGGCAACACCGGCCATCGGTGAAGACCGCGCCCCCGTGTGGCCCCGGCACATCAGTGGCGCCATCACCCACAGCCAGGGCCGTGCGGCGGCACTGGTGGCGTTAAAAAGTGACTGGCTGGGGTTGGGCATCGACCTCGAAAACAGGCTCAGCCTTGATCGCGCTCAACGTTTGGCCAAAGAAATCCTCACGCCGGATGAGCTGCAACGCATGGCCGCTGGCCCGGTTGAGGACCAGGCGCTGGTTGTCACGCTGACGTTTTCGATCAAAGAAAGCCTGTTCAAGGCCTTGTACCCGCTGGTGCACAAACGCTTTTACTTTGAGCACGCCGAAGTGCTGAGCTGGTCAAAAGACGGCCAGGTGCGCTTGCGGCTGCTCACGGACTTGTCTGAAGAGTGGCATCAAGGCAAAGAGCTTGAAGGGCAATTTGCCTTGATGGATGAGCAACTATTGAGCGCCGTCGCGATTAAAGCCAGCGCTGCACGGTGATCAGGTCGCTGAGTTGTAGACGTTTAGCGTCAGTTCCTCAATCAGCAGGTTCACCTGCTGATCTCTGGCCAGCGTAAGCTCGCTCCCCCTCTGCAACTCGACCTCATCGGACAGACCGCTTTCTTCAGAGAGTTTCGTGTAGTCGCGCTGATAGTCGGCCTCGATGGTTGCAAAACGATCGGCATAGTTGTTAAGCAGAAAAGTTCGCCAAAATTTTTCGTGAGTGATGGCGTGCATAAACGTCGGGCTGCCATCCAGCGCCAAAATACTCGCGCGTGCTGCTGCAATCTGCCCAGGGCTGACACCTGCAGTCGGCGCATACAGCATCGTCCTCGCTTGGGTCGGTAAATCAAGGGACTGAGCCAACTCAACACGGTAGAACAGGATCACTTCCGCGGCATCAGGATTGCCCCCCGCCGCCACCCGCCTGGCCACTTCAGCTTCCGACAGCAGGTCAACTTGCCTTAACCGGAACAAGCGCTTGGCCAGGTTGAACAACTCGGCTTCGCGCTGTGCATCGCCCGCTCGGTTTAGCGCCTCATGAACCAGGACTTCCACTTCCATGTTTTCCAAAAGCACCATGGCCCCATCCCCGCAGCTTCGCTCTTCACGGAAAATCCTGTTCAACAAGGTTTCGCGCAGCGCGGTATTGGCCAGCATTTGATCAATCAGTGTCCATACACGGTTTTTCAGGTTTGCCCACACCTGCTCACTCATCTTGTGGCGGTCATGTGCGAACAGCACAAGGGTCTGGAAAAAGTCGTTGACGTTGTCTCCCGCGCCTTGTAGCAATTGCCATTGCTGCGTTCTGGCTGCGGTTTGAGCCGGGCTGGCGTCACTTGGCAACCACGGCGAAACATCATTCGCCGCCGTCTGTGCTTGAGCGTTAAGGGTCATCTGATTAATGCCGTGCGCAAATGTCGGCCCGAAGCCAAAATCACTGTGGCCTTGGGCCCAATAAGCAATAAGACGTTCACGCGTTGGAGCATCCATCGGGTTACCGGAAATGGAGGTTGCCTGGTTCGCCCCAACCGTCCATTGCGGCTCAAACACTGCGTCAGGGATGGTCGTCATCATATTGTCTCTCAGGTTCGCCCAGTCGATATGAGGCAGCGCCCATAAACCATTGGGCCACTGGCTAATACCCGTATTGCTCAGGTCCAGACTGTGCAAATCAAGCATCTGACTGACGTCCGGGCTGATGCCCAGAGGGTTGCCACTCAGGCTCAGTGCCCGCAGGTTCGAAAGATTCGCCAGTTGCTGTGCCGTTTCGGGCGTGAGGGTGATGCGGTTGTCCATCAGCTCAAGTGAGATCAGCTGCGACATTTCGGCAATCGCGGGAGGCAAACGGTCAATTTGATTATTGGACATATCCAACAGGCGTAAGTGGGTGAAACTGGCGAGAAACTCATTCGAACCACTGCGCAAGTTCATCCCCTCCATCAGCAATGCGCCAACGTGGCTGAAATCACCGCTTATCGCGGGAAGGTCGCCGATATCCAGGCCAGACAAATCGAGCTCAAAGCCTACGATGTCACCGGTATCCTCCATCACAGAGAGGTCGCTTTCGCGGCGCCAGGCACTCTCGATCCTCTCCCTCGCCTGTGCACGATGCCCCGGAGCAGCGACACCCGCAGGATTCTCGCCCAACGGATAGAGCTGGGCTTGCTCCCAGGCCCTCAGTTCGCCTTGCAGCATTTGAAATTGAGTACGCCTTTGTACAAGTGCCGCCTCACGCTCGGCTGGCGTTGCGCCTAACGTATCGAGGAAGTCGATCGTGTCTTCATAGTCCATGCTCGGATACAGATCCCGCGCCTCGCGGATCAGCGACAAGGGATGAGTGGCGTTATCCAGCGTTACCGTTAACGGGTAAACCGTAAACTCACGATCAACATTCATCGGGGGTTTGCGCGGCGGTGCGGGCGGCTCCAGCCCCAACAGTTTTTTCAGGTTGGACCGGTGTGCGATAGCCAGTGCCTGAATCTTTTGGTTCAGGCTTTGCGTGTCACTGACATCCTTGACCCCAATTGCTGCCCGCTCAGTGGGTTCCAGCGCATGCAGAATCGACGACAGCAAATTATTGCCGTTCACAGACTCAGGGTTAACCGGCTGGCCTTCACGTGACCAGGCACGGTAACGACCATCGCGCAGGACCAACACCCGAGGGGCCGGGGCATCGTCGGCGCCAATACGGTCAAGCACCTTGCCGGTGACACTGGCGTCACGCACTTCAATGCTCACTTCACCCGGCCACCCCGGTAGCGACTTCAACAAATGCAGCGTGAGTTTTTCGCTGTCCTGCGTCGCCGTAGCGTTCAGGTACAAGCCCTCGTAGGCGCGGGCCAGCCTGACTTCTCTGGCCGTCCATTGCAGTTGCTCGGTGACACGCGGCGGCACCAGCCCTTTATCCAGGTAATGGATGCGCTCATGACGTGAGGCATGAAGGACCACGTGTTCGATAACGCTTTTGGGTAATTGCGGGTGCTGCTTTTGCACAAGCTGCACGTGCGGATCTGCGCTGTGCTCCTGATTTTCGTAGATCGATCTGAACAGGTTGGCTTCACGCTTTAACGCGTGGGCGGCAATTTTCTTTGCCAGGGCCAGCATCCAATTCTCAATAATCGGGTTGTACTCACCCAACAACGCACGGGTGTCGGCCTCATTGAGGTTCATCAGCAAGGTGCGCAGAAACCGCCCGTGGCGCGAGGCTTCAATGGAAATCCGGATACGCCCCAAGGCGCTGTCCAGATCAGCACCGTACTCCTTTATGACCGCGCCTTGGGCATCGGTTATTTGCAGGACTTTGTCACGGGGCCAGCCCGGCAGGCTTTGAATCAGCAGCAGTTGAAAATCGCCGTTCGCCTCAGACAGCGTGTGATGGGCCTGCATTTTTTTAACAAAGTCATTGATGTCATCCTCAATCTTGAAACGCTTCCAGGTGTCCATCAGCAAAGGCGGCGGCGCGAGGTTGTTCATGTGCACACGGCGCAATACCCCTTCATCTGTGTTGCTCACGGTCATGATCTGGCGCCCCACCTCATCGCTGAAAGTGAACCGCTGGGCACGCAAGCGACGCAATAACTTAAGCCCGTCCCACTGTTGCGGCCGCTCGGTTTGCTGACGCCAGGCGCCCTTGTAGTTGTGTTCCAGAATGGGGCTATTCACGCCCGGCTTATCGGGATGGACCATGCGCCATTTGTGAATCACGCGGTCAAACTCAACCTGGTAGACCGCGCCATGCAAGGCCACGTAAGCCTTACCCTGGATCTCGTAAAGCCCAAGCTCACCTGGCGGCTGATTACGGTCCAGAGACACGCGGCGTTCATACTGGGCCGTGGTGGTGTCCCACAGGTTCACCTCACCATTGGCCTGGCGATTGGCACGCATGGCATCACCCAGGGTTTGGCGCAAGCCGTCGATACCAGCGTCAGTTCCCCCCACTGTTTGACGCTCTTCATGGCTCAAAAAATGCCTGAGGGCCAGGAAAAAACTGTCAGGGGTCTGGGAATACGTGACTGACTCACCGCTGCGCAAGTCAGTGGCTTGATAAACCCCATGCCCCAGATGGGTCAGCACCACAGTGGTGTCATTTGACCCACTGGCCACAGGGGCTGGCAAGGAGGGCGTACGGGTTGCATCCACGACCACCAACCGGCGATCCAGCTTGTCGTGCAGTAACCCTCGGGCAAATTCACGTGCCCAAAGATCGCCATCGGGGTTGAAGGCACGACGGTGATACAGCGTGTCCAGGGCCTGATCCACCCGCAGCTTTGTCTTTAAGCGCTCGGCGGCATAGTCAAACGCCAATGGCTGGGCGTTATGCTCCAGCGCCCGCGTAACGGCGTAAGTATTGAACGGATGATCCACCAGCAACGTTTCCAGACTCTCAATAGACAACGCGGGGTTGAGCTCGTGCAACTTGGCCAACAATGCCGTGGTCGACTCCGACAGCGGGGGGCAGACCAACGGCAAATACTGTTTGGCCGGGTCTGAACTGGCCTCCGGATCACTGCGCTTGTGCCCCTCCAGTGCAGTAAGCGCTTTGAACAGCAAGCCTTTGTCCCCACTCGCCCTGTTGGCTATTTGCTCACGCACCGAGGCAATTCGGCCAGTTTTGCTGATATCGGGGTTGGCGTTACGCCCAAGGGGGGACGCGGCCGGCAGTTGATCCAGAATCAAGCTGAACATCTGCTCCACTTGGGCGCTGCCCTGGGTGGCATCGTGCCTGGCGACATACGTGCCATGATCCAGACGCTTGAGTTCAACGTGACTCTGAAAAGTTCCGGCCTGCGGGTCCTTGCCATACGTCTCGACCAATTGGCCCTGCTGGTTGAACACATCCAGCACGGTATCGGCCGGCCAGTCAGGCAACTGGGTCAACAGGGCCAGCACGGCACCGTCAGCGTTGGCCGGCATTTCTCCGCGCAACGGCAGCTCGTTGATGATCCTGTCGATCAACTGGTCCGCGTGCAAGCGGCGAACGCCATCGGCCAACGGGCCAGAGATCAGCTCGCCTTGCCAGACGTTGAGCAACTGCTCGCGGGGGGTGCCAGTAATGTCCAGCATCCGCTCAATACGCCCTTGAGCCACGTCAGCCAGGTCACCGGGCAACATGCGCTGCAACAGTTGTGCGTCGCCCAGCGCTTGAACATCGTCCAGCGCCAGGTGCCACTCCTGGTGCACGGGGTCGTATTTCACGGCAGGCGTGAAGGCTTGTGCGTTGTCAGCTTTCAACGCGTAATGTTGGGCCTTCGGGTCGTAAGTGACTTCAACCGCCACCGTCTGATCGCCCTCATGCACTTTGGCGTAAACCTTGCCAGCGAGCTCATACAGGCCTTCGCTGTTGGGTGTCAGGTTGTCGAGCGCGGCCGCCGCCAGGTGCGGGTAAGCCGTCAACTGCGGATTCCACAGCTCTGGCGTACCGTCCACTTTGGTGATTTTGCGCGGCTGGCCCAAGGTGTTCCAAAGCTTGCGCATCCGTTGACGGTGCACCTTGGCGGCTACCCCAATCAATCGGGCATTGATCAGCAGGTCTGCGGTATCGGCCATCGCACTGGCGAAGGTCGTGGACTCACCTTTCAGGGCCTCCTTCATGCCTTGCACAATGCTGTAGGCCAAAGAGCCGAACACAGCGACCTGCATGATCGTATTCAGCCCCAACACACCACCCGGCAAGGGCGTGGTCAGCAAGGCAAGTACCTCATTGCCCAGATCGCTCAGGGCCTCTTTGAACGCTTGCCAATCGCGTACGGATTTAGGGGTGGCCAGTTGGCTAAGGTTTGAGCGATAACGCTCCAGATGGCGTTGAGTAATGGCCTGGACAATGGGTAACGAGTCGCTCTCGTACTCTTCAACATACAGTTGCAGGCTGTCCAGGTCGGGCTCGGGAAATACACCTTTAAAACCGTCATATAGAATACTCGCCAGCCATGTGAGGCCTTTGGGTCTGGGCTCCTTACTCAACAATTGGCTGAAATAGCCCAAATCTTTCAACCCAAGCTGGCGCATAAACCAGCCTAACTGGCCTTTACCATAGTCACTTTTGAGCTGGTCACGAAACTGTGTAAACGCGCTGGATACATCCTGGTGCCAGCGCAGAGCGCCCCCTAAACGCTGCGGGAAATAGCTGAAAACGCCCCTTTCATCCTCCACCTTGATGATGAACAGCGGGAGGGGCACCTCGCCTGTACCCACATGATCGAAGATCTCTACGGTAGGGCCAAACAACAAACTGCGGTTTTCGTTTTCACCTGGCTGCCCATATATCTGCCCATATAAAAGTCTGGATTTCTTGGACGCACTCATTGAAACGGGCCAGATGTGCGGGGCTCTGTCGCCCTTTAACATAGCGGCCAACTTGCCATACTCACGCTGAAATATTTTTGCATACCAACCGTTTCGTAACGCTTCCAGCAACTCGAATTCAAAACTGGCACGCACCGCCACCTGCGTGCGCAGGGCCAACGACCCATGGGTGCCGACGGCCTCATCCAGTGCGGCATGCAACTGAGTACCTAAATCAAGCTGACGCACAATGGCAATAAACGGCCCCGCCGGTTGCCCTTTTAAATCACTGTTGTAGTCAATTCGGCTCGCCTGTTCATAGCTAAACGGCTTGAGCAGCACGGAATCTGTGCGATAGCTGAAGTTCTCACACGCGGCATCCCACAAGGACACAGACTTCACGTGTTCTTTAAATCTGGACTCATCCACTGCGCGTTTGGTACGTGGTGGAGCAAAGGTGAATTTGGATTCCTGAGCGGCGCTTTGATGTCCACCGATTCGTGCTAAATACTCTACAAAGTCCTCCTCCACATTTTCATGGTAGCGCGTATAAATTCGCGCCTTCTCGGGGTCGATATCCACCCCCAGAAGTTTTTTCAGCTCGCGCTTGAGCTGTGCCAGATGAGTGGTCTTGAACGTATCTTTTAGGCGCGTGAGCTCCTGATCCAGATCTTTTTGTGACTGCTCGCAGCGCTTGAACAGTTCGGGGTAGCGCTTTTTCTGTTCGAGCGTCAGTGAAGCGAAATGTTCTTCATAAATGGCCGACACATGAGCAAGGGCTTCTTTCTGCGCCCACTGGGTACTGGACAGGAGCAACGGTGCGCGTTGGCGAACCGAGGGTGATCGACTGGTCATGGCTATGACTCCGTTGGAGGAATGCGCCAACGTAGCAACCCCACCTGCGGGACGTGCTGTACATAAGTAACGGCTTGAAAAAGCAGCCTGTGACAGCGATCAATACTTGGGTTCGGGGATCATTGCGCCTGCAAACGGCGTCCCAGTGCGTCCATCAAATCGCAGCCATCGCGCAATAACAGCGCCGCAGCCTCAGTGATGTGTTTAAGGTCGACGCTGTCCGCGTTAAAGCCCTCAAGGCGGCTCACGCTTTCAAGCAAGTGCGTAACGGCCAAAATCCGCGCGGCGGCGTTGGCGTGAATCACATCGGGCGGGGTTTGGGTGTCGATCAACATGCACGGGATCAAGCAGTCGATGGCGGTCATGGGAATAGTAGTGCTCATAGGATGTAACCTCAGTAGTTCGCTAAGAGACCACCACCTCACCGTCGCCAAACGATCAGGTGGCAGCTGTACGCAGGTTGGCGAACCGAGAACTACTGAACCGGCAGACCCGAAGATCTCCCACGCACAGCTGCCATAACAGATTGTGCGCGTACGAAAACACCTGCAAATAGCGCAGAGCCTTCGCACATAGTTCTACGAGTCGCCAAACCCGGTCGCCATGTGGGCGACCGGGGGACTATAGGCTTCACGGTTGCGTGAGGCAAGGTATGAGCCCGAACCGCCGCCATGCTATGGTTTGCGCCCCCCATCCATGCCCCTGCCCCTTATGCCCGTGACTGCTCGCCACCTGCGTCTGGCCCTGTACACCCTGCTGATTGTGGTCGGCGCCGCTCTGGCTGGCGGCTGGGCGATGCATCAGGCCGAGCGCCATGCGCTGGAAGAAAGCGCCAGGCGCGGGCCCGAGCAGTTAAACCTGTATGCCAATTCTCTGCATACCTTGATTGAACGCTACCGCGCCCTGCCCGCAGTGCTGGCGCTGGACACCGAATTGATCACGGCCTTGAGTGGCCCGATGACGCCCGAGCTGCAATGCGCACTCAACCGCAAGCTGGAGCGCATCAACGGCGCAGCGAAATCATCAACCCTTGAGCTCATGGACCATACCGGGCTGGCCGTGGCGGCCAGTAACTGGAACACCGCCAACAGTTACGTCGGGCACAATTACGCGTTTCGCCCCTATTTCAAGCAAACCCAGGTCGAAGGTACCGGCAGCTTTTATGCCGTGGGCGTGACCAGCGGCATCCCCGGTTACTTTTTATCCAGCGCCATTCACGATGCCCAGGGTAAGTTTTTGGGCGCGATGGTGGTCAAGTTGGAGTTCCCGGAACTTGAGCGCGAATGGAGCCATGGCAACGACATTTTGCTGGTGAGCGATGCCAAGGGCATTGTCTTTATCGCCAACCAGCCGGGCTGGCGCTATCGCCATTTGCGGCCGTTGTCTGATCAGGACCGCAGCGAAATCACCGTCACCCGCCAGTACCACAAACAGCCGCTGACCCCGCTGAACACCCGCACCTTGCGCAGCTTTGACGACAGCAGTTTCCTGACCCGCACCGATGGCCCGGACGGCTCGCAAGACTATTTGTGGGAATCGCTGCCGCTCAGCGCCGAAGGCTGGACCTTGCATTTACTGCGGCGCCCGGACATCTCGGCCGAAGACCGCCGTAATGCGGCACTCGCCGGGGTTGGCCTGTGGCTAACCCTGGTGTTTTTGGGGCTGTTTTTGCTGCAACGCTGGCGCCTGTCGCGGTTACGCCAGCGTAACCGGGCCGAGCTTGAGCAACTGGTTGAAGACCGCACCCGCGACTTGCGCACCGCCCAGGACGGCCTGGTGCAATCGGCCAAACTCGCGGCGCTGGGGCAGATGTCTGCCGCGCTGGCCCATGAAATCAACCAGCCGCTCACCGCCCAGCGCATGCAGCTGGCGACCTTGCGCCTGTTGCTCGAACATGGCCGCATCGACGAGGCTTACCAGGCCCTGGCGCCACTGGACAACATGCTCACGCGCATGGCCGCACTCACCGGGCACCTTAAGACCTACGCCCGGCAAAGCCCCAGCGGCCTGCGTGAAAAGCTCGACCTGGCAACCGTCGTCGACCACGCCTTGCACCTGCTGGAGCCGCGTTTGCAGGAGCAAGCCATTGACCTGCACGTAGACCTCGCGCGCCCGGCCTGGGTGCGCGGTGACGCGATACGCCTGGAGCAAGTGCTGATCAACCTGCTGCGCAACGCGCTGGATGCCCTGCGCGACTCACCGAACAAACGCTTGCAGATCCGTATCGAGGCAGATCAACAAGTCTGGCAGTTGACCGTCAGCGACAGCGGTGGCGGGATTCGCGAGGAACATTTGGGTAAAATCTTCGATCCGTTTTTCACCACCAAGCCGGTGGGCGATGGACTGGGGCTCGGGCTGGCGGTGTCTTACGCCATCGTTCACGAACTCGGCGGCCGCCTGACCGCCAGCAACCAGGGCGAGGGCGCGCTGTTTACGCTGACGCTGCCGATCGCACAGGACTCTTGAAGCATGCTCAATTCAGTGATCGTGGTCGATGATGAGGCCAGTATTCGCAGTGCCGTGGAGCAGTGGCTAAGCCTGAGCGGGTTTAAAGTGCAGCTGTTCAGTTGCGCCGAAGACTGCCTGCGCCAACTGCCGCCGCACTTTGCCGGGGTGGTGGTCAGTGATGTGCGCATGCCCGGCATGGGGGGCCTGGCCCTGCTCAGCCAGTTACAGCAACGGGACCCGGACCTGCCGGTGATTCTGCTGACCGGGCATGGCGACGTGCCGATGGCGGTCGAGGCCATGCGCGATGGCGCCTACGACTTTCTGGAAAAACCCTTCAGCCCCGAAGCCTTGCTCAGCAGCCTGCGCCGGGCCCTGGAAAAGCGCCAGCTGGTCCTGGAAAACCGCCGCCTGCATGAACAGGCCGACCTGCGCGAACAGATTGACGGGCGCATGCTCGGTGTATCACGCAGCGTGCAGACCTTGCGCCGACAGATCATTGATTTGGCGCCATTACCGGTCAACGTGCTGATCCGTGGCGAAACCGGCAGCGGCAAAGAACTGGTCGCCCGCTGCCTGCATGACTTTGGCCCGCGTTCAGACAAACCCTTTGTGGCGTTGAACTGTGCGGCCATCCCCGAGCAACTGTTTGAGGCCGAGTTGTTTGGCCATGAAAACGGTGCGTTCACCGGCGCCCAGGGCAAACGTATCGGCAAGCTGGAATACGCCGACGGCGGCACGTTGTTTCTCGATGAGATAGAAAGTATGCCCCTGGCCCAGCAAGCCAAATTGCTGCGGGTGTTGCAGGAGCAAAAACTGGAACGTTTGGGCTCCAACCAGAGCATCCCTGTGGACTTGCGCGTGGTGGCCGCGACCAAACCGGATTTGCTCGACGAAGCGCGGGCCGGGCGTTTTCGTGAAGACCTGGCGTACCGCCTGACCGTGGCCGAACTGCGCCTGGCACCGTTGCGGGATCGCCGCGAAGACATTGCTCTGTTATATGAGGCGTTTGCCCGCCAGGCCGCAGAACGGCTGGGGCGCAGCGCCACGCCGGTGTCCGGGCCGCAACTGGCACATTTGCTCAGTCACCACTGGCCGGGCAATGTGCGCGAATTGGCAAACACCGCCGAGCGCCACGTGCTGGGGCTAGGCGAGCCGCAGTTCGATGACATTGACGCAGGCCAATCGCTGGTCGCGCAGCAAGAAGCCTTCGAAGCGCAATGCTTGCGGGCAGCGTTGACGCGCCACAAAGGCGATATCAAGGCCGTGCTCAACGAACTGCAACTGCCCCGCCGCACCCTGAATGAAAAGATGCAGCGCCATGGCTTGGTGCGCGAAGCGTTTCTGTAGGAGCGAGCTTGCCTCGCGATCTTTTGATTTTTTAAAAGATCGCGAGGCAAGCT
>NZ_JASCPQ010000120.1:0-13786 GCF_029959305.1 Pseudomonas sp. PS01297 | reverse complement strand
CGTGCGGGCAAGGGTAGCGGTGAACGCGGTG
Source organism: Pseudomonas sp. PS01297 (assembly GCF_029959305.1). Taxonomy (NCBI): domain Bacteria; kingdom Pseudomonadati; phylum Pseudomonadota; class Gammaproteobacteria; order Pseudomonadales; family Pseudomonadaceae; genus Pseudomonas; species Pseudomonas sp. PS01297. The sequence continues at coordinate 13,755 of NZ_JASCPQ010000120.1, read as the reverse complement.
GGGGAGTAAGGGGGGAATACGTAGGGCATGAAAATAGAGGGTGGGAGATGTTGAAGTTTGGCGTAGGCAAAGTCCTGAAACTTATACTCTGTATTTCATTTAACTTGCGGTGGAGTTTATTTTTGAGAAATAAAAGTTTGTTTTAGATGGTTTTAATTGTTGTGCGTGGGATGTGGAAAGTGTGGTGATTGGTCGTAAATAGCTATTTGTTGCATGGTTTATTTGTATGGCGTGTTTGTTTGATTTTTTATGCGGGTATATGTGCCGTTCGTCAGTTTTCCTCGGGTTGTGCTCGTTGTAAAAATCGTTATATGTTGGCTTGGAGTGTTAAGGGTAAGGGGTGTGGTGGGTTGAGTTTTCGTGTGTCGAAATGTGTCGTTTTAGTGGTGCTTTTTATCTTGACCTGTTAGTGGCGTTGGAGGATGGTGTTTTGTGTTGGGGGTAGCGATTTTAACGGGCTGCTGAGTGAGAGTGTATTTTTAAGGGGGTTGCACTAAGTTATTAGGAGTGGGTCTATGTTGTGCGCTAAATTTTTGTTATGAGTTATGCTCGCGCCGGAGCCAAGGCTGGTTTGCTCGCGGCGATAATCTCAAATGTACTGCTTGGGCTTTCTTCACTTTATTGGAAAGCACTTGATGAAATGTCCCCGTTTGCTTTATTAAGTTATAGAGTTGTTTTTTCAACGGTAAGTGTGACGTTTATTTTGTTGGCTCGAAAAGAGCTTAAGTGCTTGTTGTTGGAGATCAAGTGGAAAGATGTATCACTGCACGGCGCGGCAGCGATTTTAGTGGCTTGTAACTGGGGGGTATTTATTTGGGCTTCGATTCATTCTCGGGTGTTTGAGAGTGGGCTGGGTTACCTCATTGCTCCGTTGTTTGGAATTGGTTTAGGGCTGGTTTTTTATAAAGAGTTTGTATCCATATTTAAAGGTGTCGCCCTGTTCTTTGTAGTGTTGAGCGTGTTGTTTCTGATTTTGAGCGTGCCGGGCTTGGATTTCCGTGTGTATTTAAGCATCGGTGTGACGTGGGGGGCTTACACGTGGTTGAAAAAAATGGCCCGTCTAGATCCTGTGTCTGGATTGTTTGTTGAATCTTTATTGCTCTCCGTTATGGTTGTTGCCTTGGTTTTATATTCTGATGGTGGAATAGAGGTTCCTATAGGGTTAACTGTAATCGATTGGTCATTGCTTCTAAGCTGTGGTCTGGTTTCATTGATCCCTTTGGCACTCTTTGCATTCGCTGCAAAAAATCTGCCATTGAGTGTCATGGGGCTGTTGCAGTTTGTGCTACCACTGACTCAGTTTTGTGTTGCAGTGATTTTTTATGGACAAATAATTTCTTTTGAAATGCTTGTGGCGTTTTTAGTGATTTTTCTGGGGATGATTTTGGTGGTTTTGGAGTCGCCCATAAAAATGTTTTTGCGGATAAAACGACGATCATAAATCTCGCGTACAACTATTCGTTGTTGGGCCAGAGCGGATTTGCCTAATCACAATGTATCAAGATCAAAACATCGCAGCCTTCGGCAGCGACTACAAAACTGGCTTATATCGCACCCTCTGTAGGAGCGAGCTTGCCTCGCGATCTTTTAATCTTTCCATATGCCCTAAATAACCTGTCTAAACGCCTGGTTATTCTTTTGAGGAATAAATCATTTTCTGCTGATCGTCGATCACTTGCTCAATGGCTTGTCTGCGAATTCAACGCCGCGCGCAGGATTTGCTTGCGCAGCAGTGCGCCGGGCACCTTGGCCAGTTGCTCGACAAAGGTCACGTCGAGCAACTCAGCGACGTGCGCGGCGCTGGCCGGGCTGCCGACCAACAGGTAGCTGCAGTGTTCGTCGATGCTGATCAGGTTGAGCAGCCAGTCCGGGTCATGGGCTTGCAGGGTCGATACCAGCGTTGCCCGCTGCGCCTGCAACAGGTGCTGCGCATTCCATACCGTGAGTTGCCCGATCACCCGTGGCAGCGGCAATTGAGCATCCATGCGCTTGAGATCTTTATTGATCGCCGCAGGCAGGTCATGCTCGATCGCGGTTTGGCATTCACTGAAGTAACGGGCTGGCCAGTCCTGAGCCAATCCTGCCTTGTCGGCCAGCGCTGCGTAGGCCTGCTGATCGCGGGCAGTGCTGATCTGGCCCTTGAGGTTCAGGGTGTTATCGAGAATCGCAGTGGCCAGCAAGGCGGCGGTGCTTGAATTCATTGCGTGGAACAGACCGGCGTCGACCCAGCGCTCATACACCTGTGTACAGGCGGCGCCGACAGCTTCGATGGCGGCCCTGGTGCCCAGCCGTTGTTGCCAATACGACTCAAAGCCCGGGTGATGGTCAATCACTTCAACCACACGCTGTGTATCGACACAGGCGTCGAAATGGCTGGGGTCACTGATGTCGATCATCACGAAATGATCGTGCTCAGTGACAGGGTGTGCATCTAGGGCAACGGGCCATTCGCGAAGGGTCTGGCTGATGCTCTGGTTGAGCGGGGCACTGCTGATCGCCTTGGCCGCAAGGCCTTGCAGGTTAAGCAACTGGGCGAAAGCAATACACCCCGCGTAAGCATCGATATCGAGGTAGGCAGAGCCGCTGGTGACAACAATCATGGGCGAAGGCAAGTCCGGGAGCGGCAAGATAGAGGCCCGCAAACTTAGCTCAAAGAGATGTCAGCGGTGTTTCAGCTTTTGTGATCTCCCACGGCCTGTAGTCGCTGACGAGGAACGAAGGCTGCGATCAAGATCAAAAGATCGCGAGGCAAGCTCGCTCCTACGGTTTTATTGCGTTTGCAGATCTTGCTCTGGCCGCATTTGCGCCATCAGCCAGGTTTTAAACGCCACAATCTTGGGATCGTTGGCGGTTTCCAGCGGTGTGACCAGATAAAACCCGTATTCGGATTTCAATCTCAGGTCAAACGGCGCCACCAGTCGACCTGCTTTGAGGTCTTCATCGACATAGGTCGAACGGCCTATGCACACGCCTAGCCCGTCTATTGCCGCCTGGACTGCCAGCATTGCCAGGTCAAACGTCAGCCTCGACTGCGACGCCAAGGCCACGGGCTGGCTAGCGGCACTCAGCCACAGGTTCCAGTCGTTGTCGGTGACGCCGCTGATGTGCAGCAGGGTCTGCCTGGCCAGATCGGCCGGGCTTTTCAAGGCTTTCGGGCCGCTCAGGAGTTCGGGGCTGCACACAGGGAAGATTTCATCGGTCATTAACCAGTCCGCGTGCAAGCCTTTCCAGTCACCTGTTCCATAACGAATCGCAGCATCCACACCGCCCTTGCGCAAATCTACCCAGTCGGTCGAAGCGGTGACCCGTACATCAATGTCTGGAAACGCGGCTCTAAACGAGGCCAGCCGAGGCAGCAACCACTTTGACCCCAATGACACCAGAGTGCTGATGGTCAGGGTGTTGCGTGCGCCCAACAGTGCATCTGTTGAACGCCGCAACTGAGCAAACGCCGATCGAACTCCCGGCAAGTAACACTGGCCTTGCTGAGTCAACGCCAACCCCTCCTTAAGGCGCAAGAACAAGGGCACGCCCAACTCGGTTTCGAGTCGCCGAATTTGATGGCTGATCGCGGTTTGGGTGACATTCAGCTCAATCGCTGCCTGGGTGAAGCTCATGTGCCGTGCGGCGCATTCGAAGGCCCGCAAACCATTGAGGGAGGGGAGTCTGCTGGCCATAAGGTGAGTGTTGCTCATGAGATTTTGTCATAAGGTAGCACCGCAAAAGTCCTTTGCGAAAGGCCACCTCCCTGGAGGACGCTAGCGCAAACCCATCGCTCTGCAAGGACCTCACATGAAGCTCTATTTCGCCCCTATGACTTGCTCCCTGTCCCCGCACATTGTCCTGCGCGAATTGGGGCTGCCCTTTGATCTGATTCGGGTGAATAACCAGACAAAGCGCACTGCAGACGGCAATGATTTTATGACCATTAACCCCAAGGGTTACGTCGCCGCCTTAGTGCTCGATGGCGACGAAGTGCTGACCGAGGGCGCGGTCATTGTCCAGTACCTGGCCGATCTTGTGCCCGGAAACTCACTGGCCCCGGCCAATGGCAGCTGGCAACGTGTCCGGTTGCAGGAATGGTTAAATTACATCACGGCAGAAATCCATAGCGGCTGTGCACCGTTGTTTAATCGCGACCTGCCCGAGCCCACACAGCAGTGGTTCAAGCAAAAACTGTTCAAAAGGCTCGATTACCTGAGTCAGACACTGGCCCATCAGCACTACTTGATGGGCAGCTACGGTCTGGCCGACATTTACCTGTTTACCGTACTGGGCTGGCTGCCCTTTTTCGGCATCGATCTTCACCACTGGCCGTTGTTGGCGGCTTACCGCGAGCGGATTGCAGCGCGTCCCAGTGTTAAACTCGCCCTCGCCGCAGAAGCAGCCAGCGCGGCGGTTGGTTAAGTTAGCCAGGCGTGAGGCGGGCTTTTAGTTTTTAATGAGGCCACGCATTGCTTACTGAATGCAGAACAGACCGACCAAGTAACCGACCAAGTAAGCAGTCATGTAATCCGCTTGCTTGAAGCATTTAAAGGCAGCACGGGGTTGAAAACGGCTGAGTTGATGCCTCTGTTGGGGCTGACTCATCGGGCAACCTTTCGCAGCAACTATTTGTCACCTGCGTTGACCGCCGGGTTCGTTGAAATGACGGATCCGCTTTCGCCGCGCAGCCCGGTACAGAAATACCGACTGACTGCCCAAGGCCTGAATTGCCTGGGCATGAGCAAGACCTGAAGTTTTTATTCACCCTGAACCAGAGACTCACATGGCCCACCAAGACATTACCTTCACCCCTGATCCAGACGCCGATTCCATCTCTTCCGATGTTGCCGGTTTTGCCGGGATTCTGGTCTCCACGCAGATCCCGACCCGTGCTGACGGCAGCTTGGAGCTGGGCGGGATCACTGAGCAAAGCGAGTGCACGTTGCAGGCGCTCAAGGTTGCCCTGGAAAAGGCTGGCAGTTCGATGGACCGGGTGTTGCACCTGACGATTTACCTGACTGATATGGCCGACCGTGCGGCGTTCAACGAAGTCTACAAGCGCTTTTTCGCCAAGCCGTGGCCGGTGCGTGCTGCTGTTGGCGTGGCCGCTCTGGCGGTAGAAGGCATACGTGTAGAAGTGACCGCCATGGCGGCCAAGGCCTGAGTCAATAACGCCCAACTGCGTTCGGTCTTCTACACTCCCTTTTGGCCAGTTTTTGGCCGTGCCAATGAAGGCACATAAAGAAAGGGAGTAATGAAGATGGTTCGCAGATTTTTGGGCGTTGTAGCGTTGGTATTGCTGGCCGGTTGCGCCACCAACCGGGCAGAGGTGGACGTGGATGTTTTGCCGCCGGGCAATACTCAAACGCCTGCTCCGAGCAATGGCAAGAAGGTGTTTGTCAGTTCCGTTGATGAGCGGGTTTTCCAGGTCAAGCCAGACAGTTTCGATATCCCTTCCCTGAAGCACGGCGAGATCGACGACAAGTCGATTACCGAACGTGCGATTGCGCGCAAACGCAACAACTTCAATTGGGCCATTGGAGATGTGCTCCTGCCCAAAGGCCGCACGGTGGCCGGGTTGGTGAGTGATGCGGTGGCCAGTGCTTACCGTCAGGCCGGTTATGAGGTCGTGAGCACGCCAACGGGCGGCGATGTGCGCAAGGTGCAGGTGCGCATCTTGGAGTTCTGGTCATGGTCTGGCGTCGACGGGGTGCTGGACAAGGGCGTACGCAATCAGTCCCTGTTGCAGATCAAACCTGCAGGCGCGCCTGAGTACAGCGTGAAAACCCTGGTCACCGAGAACGTCAAGGTGGTGACCGACTCGGACTGGAAGAAGATCACTGAAGACGGTCTTGAGGCCATCACTCAGGAAACCCTGAAGAAGCTTTGATCCGCTTGCAGGGCGAGGCGGTGATGGGTGTCGCCGCCTCGCTTTACTCTTTATTGAGCACACGTTTTACGCCAGAGACGTGCGCTTGCCGAAGAACATTTCAGTGATCAGGTCGTTGTTGATGGTGTCGCCTTGCAAGGTGCGTATCAGCAATTCACTGCCCAGCAGCGGCAGTGACAGCAACAAGGTCGGGTTCACGCGTTTGACCTTGGAGATGTTCTTAGTGTCGTTGACCAGCGCAATGATCTTGGTGTTTTCGCCGGCCACTTCCTTGGCCGCCAAAATGGTGAATACGTTTTGTGCATCGCTGTCCGACAGGGTGACGATGTACTTGGCTGCACCGGCGTCCGCCAGTTTGAGGGTCGAGGTTGCCGAAGGGTCCCCCTCGACGATATCGGCTTTGTCTGGCAACTCATGCTGGCTGCCCGGAGCGCAGATCACCGTGACATGCTCGCCACGTGCCGTCAGGCCGTTGTAGACGTTGTGGGCCAATGAACTGGCGCCCACCAGAATGTAGTGCTTTTTGCGCGCCATGTGGGTCATCCGGCCTTTAATGATGCGCTGGATATTGTTGCTGATTAGCGGCCCGACAATGGACGCCAGGGAAATGGCAAACAGAGTGATGCCCAGCACGATCACCGTCAGGCAAAAATATCGGGACACGGTGGAGTGCGGGAGGATGTCGCCAAAGGCTACGGTGGTCATGACCTCAAGCGCGAAATAGAACGCCGTGGTCAGGTCGGTGACTGGCGGTGCGAACTGCTCCCCCAGGTACAACGTGCCCAGCGTGCTGTAGACGGTCAGCGAAGCAAGGCTGACGATCGCAAAAAAGCTGCCGGTGGCCAGGCTGTAGTGGTCAAACCGTCGCCAGTAATACAACAGCACGGCGATGCTGACTAACGAAAGGTAAGTGACGTTGTTGGGCTTTTTCTCGATGAAAAAGTTGATGCAGACCGCTGCCAGGAGTAAGAGCAGGGCAAAGAACCAACTGATCCGTGACTTGATCAGCAGCCCGAATGACATCAGTACAAGCACGCAGCCTGTGATGACCACGGGAATTTCCAGCAGGGCGAAAAAGCCCAGAGCTTCTTTCCATGAATGAAACGAGCTGCCCGCAGCTTCGGCCTGCGCGAGCCAGCGCAGCCACACGGGCAGGACCATCGCACAGCCATTGATAGCCACCAGCAGTGCGACGCCATAGGCAAAACTGAGTCGCGATTTAACTTCCTGTAATAAAGCCATGGTTCCCACCTACCACATGTCCGTTATGAGGTTCGGGGGAGTGTAGGACAGGTTTTAAGTTTTACGCCGGGAGGGCGAGAGGCCCCGCACGGGCCTTGTTCCAGGCCATTGCGGGGCACAACGAAAGGGCTATTGGCTACAGCGACGTGCGCTTGCCGAAGAAGATTTCGGTGATCAGGTTGTTGTCGATCTGATCGCCCTGCAGGGTGCGCACCAGCAGTTCACTGCCCAACAACGGCAGGGACAGCACCATGTTCGGGGCCACGCGTTTAACTTTGGGGATGTTGTCGGTTTCGTTGACCAGCGCGATGATTTTGGTGGTGTCACCTGCCACTTCCTTGGCGGCCAGAATGGTGAACACATTCTCTGCATCGTTTTCACGCAAGGTGACGATGTATTTGGCCTCGTCGGCACCGGCCAGTTTAAGGGTCGCGGTTGAAGAAGGATCACCCTCGATGATATCGGCGGTTTCTGGCAACTCGTGCTGGGCGCCAGGAACATTGATGACGGTGACGTGCTCGCCACGGTCAATCAGGCCGGTATAAACGTTTTGGGCCAGTGAGCCAGTGCCGACCAGGATGTAGTGATTTTTACGGGCCATGTGGGTAATCCTGCCTTTGACAATGCGTTGAATGTTATTGCTGATCAGAGGTCCGGCAATCGACGCCACCGACACCGCGAAGATGGTGATCCCCAGAATAATCACCGTCACGGTGAAGAGCCGGGCATCGGTGCTGTGCGGCACGATGTCGCCAAAACCGACGGTCGACATCACCACAATGGAGAAATAAAACGCTGAAGGCAGGTCGTTGACCTCAGGGGTGAATTGATCGCCCAGGTACAACGTGCCCAAGGTGCTGTAGACAATCAGCGAGGCGATACTGACGATCGCAAAGAAGCTGCCGGTGGCCAGGCTGTGGTGATCAAAGCGACGCCAGTAAAAAATCAGCAGGGCGATGGTGAACAACGAGTAGTAGGCCACGCCGTTGGGATTTTTCACGATGAAAAAATCGACGCAGACCGTGGCGATCAATAACAGCAGCGAAAAAAACCAACTGATGCGGGACTTGAGCAACAGGCCTATCGACATCAGTAGCAGCAAAAAACCGACGACAAATCCGGGGATTTCCAGCAAGGCTAAAAAGCTTAAGGCGTCCTTCCACGAGTTAAAGACACCGCCCGCCGCATCAGAGTGGGCGATGCCGCGTTGCAGCACCGGCAGAATCAGGGCCATCCCATTGATGGCAGCCACTAGGGCCACCCCATACGCAAACGAGAGTCGCGATTTAACTTCCTGTAATAAAGTCATAATTCCTACGACGTGTCTATTTAGCGGTTTCAAGAGTGTAGGTCAGGTTAATACACCTGACCTTTCTGGCTTCGCGCAGTTTAACAAGTGGCTTTAGACGCTGGCACCCAGTCGGTCATAGCCTCGCAGGTAGTAGTTAAGCCCCGAAATCATCCAGCAGAGCACGAACATGGCAATGATCCAGTAGCCAATTTCTCCAAAGTTGTCATTAAGCGCCGCAATCGGCGCCCATACTCCGCCGCTCAGTTCCAGCTTGTCAGCGATCAGGCCCAGCGCTTCGACGCCACCGATAAACAGCGCGACAAACACCGACGCGGCGGTGATGGTGATGTTGTAGTAGAGCTTGCGCACGGGCTTGGAGAAGGCCCAGCCATAGGCGCCGATCATCACGAAGTTGTCGAGCGAGTCGATCAGCGCCATACCGGCGGCAAACAGCACCGGGAACACCATGATTGACCACAGGTTGATGCCTTGTGAGGCGCTGGTGGCGCTGATACCCAGCAGCCCGACTTCGGTGGCGGTATCAAAGCCAAGGCCGAACAGAAACCCCACCGGGTACATGTGCCAGCTTTTATTGACCAGGTTGAACAGGCGGCCAAAGATGCGCGCCATCAGCCCGCCCTTGCTGGCCACCAACAGGTCCAGTTCTTCGGCGGGCAAGGTGTGGCCCGCCTTGACCTGTTTGAACTTTTTGTACACCGACAGCAGGATCACCAGGTTAAGCACGCCGAACAGCAGCAGGAACACCGAGGACACCAGGGTACCGATCAAACCGCCGGTTTCATGGAACCATTCCATGTCGTCCTTGAAGGCCATGGCGGTGGCGGCGATGGCAAAGGAGGCGAGCACCACAATGGTTGAGTGCCCGAGGGAGAACCACGTACCGACGGCAATCGGTCGCTTGCCTTGCTGCATCAATTTGCGCGTGACGTTATCAATCGCCGCGATGTGGTCAGCATCCACCGCATGGCGCAACCCGAAGCCGTAGGCCAGCAACGCGGTGCCCATCAGTACCGGGTTGCTGCCGAACTCGATAAACGCCCAGGCCCAGGCGAGCAGGTTGGCGACCACCAGGCCCACCAGTAAATAAATGGCCCGCCTTGTGGTATCGCTGGTGTCAGAACGGCTGGAAGGGTGAGCGATAGCGGTCATTGTTGTTCCTCAAAACACTGCACTTATTGACGATGAGAGGGCATTACGTCCTTGTTCGGCACCAGAAATAACCACGACGCGAGCACAAAAGGCATGGTCAGGGTCGGGATGCCCACAGGGGCCAACACAGTATTCAAAGCACCCTGCACAAATACAGTGAAAATTACACCGATCAGCGTGTAGATCAGTACCCGCAAGCGCGGCTTGTTGAAGGTTGAGCCCAGGGCGATGGCGGTGAGCACGGCACTGAACGCATACAAGCCGTTATTGATGGCCGACTGCTCGCCCTGCAACAGGGTTGCCACCAGCACCGCCAGTAATGAACCCACCAGCCCAAACAGCGCTGCCCACAACGAAGACACTGCCAGACCGGCCAAAAATAATAAACTGCCGACCACCGTGCTCATCAAAAACACTTCGGAGATGCCGTAGAACGTGGCGTGGAACACATCGATGCCGTCGAGCAGGTCTGGCGTATGTGCGACCAGATCGTGGGGCAGGTTGGGCAGGGGCAGTGCGTGGCTGTTCAGGCCACCAAAGGCATAGCTGGCCAACAGCATGGTCCAGGTCACCAGAACGAAGGGCGCCGTCAGGGCCGCGACTTTCCAGGTTTTCAGAATGTCGGCAATGCAGATGGTGACGATCACCGAGACCACGCCGCCGAGGATGATGCACAGCCAGACGATGGGCGTAACCTCCAGAAACGTCGGCAAGCCAACGCCCACCAGGCAGCCGTTGTAGCCGAACAGACCGGCTTTCCACGACGTCTGGTCCTTGAGGTGCATGCCGGTAAACGTAGCCGCGACGGTGCCCAGCACGCTGCCAAATGCGACCGCCGGATTGCCTTCGGCAAAGGCCCCGACAAATATCGCGGCAAAAAACAGCAAGCCGGTCAGCGGGTTGTTCTGGAACATCACCTGCGCGCAGCCGCGCAGGGTGACGTCAATAAACCCCAGCAATGCGTTGCTGTTTGCCAGTTGCGCCCACTTGGATAACGCCGCGTGCATAGTGACTGTCTCCATCGAACCCCGCTGGGAGCCGTGTTCACCTGCTCCCGTCAGCGGCGTTTACTTCCACAAAAAGGGCGGTGGCAAGGTCACGCCCAGGATCTCTTCACGGGCGACGGCCCAGAACGCGCGGATTTGCGCTTTGACCGCGCCGCTGTCATTGCCCAGTACTTTGAAGATTAAGCCGCACTGATTGGGCAAACGTGTGACACCGCTGGCCAGTCCCGCCGGCCTGTCAAACACGGCCGGGATGCGCTCGACAATGCGCTCGTGATGTTCCTGGGGCGTGAGCAACACCACGTTGGCGAACACGTCAAAGGTTTGCATGACACCGACGGCGTCCAGGCTTTGCTTTTTCGGCTCCAGCACGTATTTCTCGACAAACAGCTCCTTGCCCTCAAGGGTTTCGGCGGATACCCGGGAGGAATACACATCAAAGCCGAAACGCTCATCGACATGGTGATACTTGCGCCCCGACATCAGAGTCTCGCAGTAAAGGGCCGTTGCCGTCGGGTGGATACTGATGCGCGTATCGGTGATAAACCGCGCATCACGATGAGGGATCAGCGGGTCGGGCATAAACTCCAGATAGCCGTTTTCTTCGATTCGCAGGTGCTGAACCTGCGTGGCGTAGTTGGCGTTCATGGAGTGCACTTTGGTCGCCGACTGGGTGGTGACATGCCCGCAGGCGCCCACGCCCACGTTCACATCGGTGGCCAGACGGTCGCCCTGGAGCACGCAACCCGAGGTCGAGATCATGGTCACACAGGGCAGTTGCGGCAGTGCTTCGTCCCAGTACAAGGCCCGTTGCACCAATGACGGCACGCGCCGCTCCATGTCTGCCAGTACGCTGCGCTTGCCGCGTTGTTCAAAACCCAGGCGCAGGTAGCCGCTTTTGCCGACGGCGCCGCTGTGCATCTGCGCGGGTTCGTCCTGGTACTGCGCGAGTTCCGGGGCGTCGTTGCCGAGTGAATGAGCACGAAGCCGTGAAGGGTTGTTCACGATCTGGCTCTGCGCGGTCATGCCGTAACCTCAGCCTTGGTCGCCGGGGCAGAGGGTTTGTGGGCGAACAGGAACATGTGTTCAATCATGTCCACCAGCGCTTCAATGCCATGCCCGGTTTTGCAGTTGGTGAGGATGTAAGGGCGGCCGCTGCGCACCACTTGGGTGTCGCTTTCCATGACCTCCAGGCTCGCGCCCACGTAAGGCGCCAGGTCGATTTTATTGATGATCAGAATGTCCGCTTGCACCAGGCCGGGGCCGTTCTTGCGGGGGATTTTCTCGCCTTCGGCGACGTCGATCACGTAGATGTAAAAGTCGGCCAGGGCGGGGCTGAAGGTCAGGGTCAGGTTGTCGCCGCCGCTCTCGATCATGATCAGGTCGCTGTCCGGGAACTTCTCTTCCATCTCTTCGACCGCGGCGATGTTCATGCTCGGGTCCTCACGCACCGCCGTGTGCGGGCAGGCGCCGGTTTCAACGCCGAGGATCTTGTCTTCGTCGAGGATGCCCTTGAGCGTGCGCTTGACCTGTTTGGCGTCTTCGGTGGTGACGATGTCGTTGGTGATGATCAGCGGTTTGTAGCCACGCTGGATCAGGATCGGGGTGATCACTTCAATGACGGCGGTTTTGCCGGAGCCGACCGGGCCGCCAATACCAATACGGGTAATTTTTTTCACAGGCTCTTCCTTGGAAAGTGCAACGATTCAGTTCATGAACAAACGCACATGGGCTTTGACGTGGACCGCCGCCAGCACGTCGACGATGGGTACATACGACGACATTTGCTCGATGTCGCCGATTGCTGCGATGTCGCAGAAGGTTTCGATGTCATGGTTCAGTTCAAACAGAATGCGCTGGGTGTCGAGGTGGGTGACCCGCATCAGGCGCATGGCCGCGCTGAGGATGGTCATGGCCACACCGTACTGGTGCATCACCACCACTTCTCGGGCACCGATGCCCTGGGTAGACATGACCACGGCCTGGGTAACGGGGTAGGTGCCGGCGGCATGACCGGCTTTGATGTGTTCGAGCCACCAGCGCACCAGCGGTTTTTCCACCACATGGATCGACATTTCGGCGAGTTTTTTGCCCATGCGGGTGGCCATCAACCGGCTTTCTTCATTGAGCTTGCGGTTGTTCACCGCCCAGTCGGCGCGCAGGATCGCGTCACGGTCATCGGCCACGGCGGCCCGGTGCGCCGCGACGACGCCCATGCCGTCACAACTGGCGGCCTGTTTGAGGGCGGTGAGGACAAACCCCTTGAGGCTGTCGACATCGTGCACGATGCCGGTCTGAATCGCCGACTCCACGCCGTTCGAGAACGAAAAGGCGCCGACGGGCAATACCGAGTCGCCAAACTGCATGATGCGAATCAGGTCTGATGCGTTCATCCAAAGCGCCTTATGCCGGGTTTAGTGCTTAGCGTCATGGCTGTGAAACGTCAGGCCGTTGTCATGGCTATGGCTGTGCGGGTCATGCAGGTATTGGCCTTTGATCTGCAGGGCGGCGGCTTCCAGTTTGTCCTGGGGGCTGGCCACATGAACGTGGGTGGCGGTTTCTTCGGCGCCGCCAAACAGCAGGCGCGCTTCAGAAGGGGTGAGGTTGGGCAGCACGGCGGCACCGCTGACAAAGGCGTAGGGCAGGTGCTCAAAGCCATGGGTGCGCATCACCGAATCCATCATCTTGGTTTCCACTGTGAGCGGGATGTACACCTCGTTGTTTTTGGTCACGGCCTTCCAGTGCTGGTTGCCCAGGGCATGCCCGAGTTCGAAGCTGGTCTTGATCAGCACGTCCAGGGGTTGCTGCTTGAGTTCTCTCAAATCAATGACCATCACGTCGCGCAGGTTGAGTTGCACCACCACGGCATGCCGGGTGGGCTCATCCCACATCAGTACGTCGCCGTCAGCCAGCACCACGTTGCGGTCCAGCGAGATACCGAGGTCAAGCCCGCCGACGCTGGTGCGGCGGCAGCGGCTTTTTTGCGCTTCACGCTGGTCCAGGACCAGCACATCAATGTTGGCGCCTTGCAGTTTTTGCTTCCAGGCCGGGTCTTTCTTGGCATTGCCCAGAATGTGTTCAATCAAAATCACGTCAAAAACTCCTTATTGAACCCTGTAGGAGCGAGCTTGCCTCGCGATCTTTCGATCGTGTAAAAGATCGCGAGGCAAGCT